>JAIPIQ010000166.1 GCA_021734645.1 Fidelibacterota bacterium
ACGGTGTGGGCCGCAGCCTGGTCCGCGCGCGCATCGTGCCGGACCAGCGCCTGCGCCAGGCCATGATAGAGTCGGCGGCCGGGCTCGGTTTCGGGGTCGTGATCGTTGGGGTCGCCGTTGCCGGTTCCGGCGGCCGCCGCCGGGCCTTCGATCCGGAAGCGGACGGCATGCGCCGCGGTGGGCACCGCGCGCCCCGTCGCGTCCACGGCCGCCACCCGCACCGGCACGAGATCGTCACCGTCTCCGAGCAGAACGTCGCGGTCGGGGGTCAGGACGATTCGGCGCGCGGGGCCGGTGGTTTCGATCCGTTGGGTATGTTCATGGCCGTCCGGCCAGACGGCGCGGGCTTCGATCCCGCCGGGTTGATACGGGACCTGCCACGCGGGCCAGGCATCCGGTTCGACCGTGCGGGTCTCGAGCTCACTGCCGTTGACCACGAGCGTGACCCGCGCCGCGTTCGTGATCACCATGACCCGAACCGGCTGCCCTTCGGCGCCCGGCCAGTTCCAGTGGGGGAACAGGAACAGCGTCCGCTCGGCAGGTGTCCAGTGGGTTTTCTTGATATAGTAGGCGGTCTTGGGATAGCCGCAGAGATCGAGAATCCCGAAAAACGAAGAGGCGCTGGGCCAGGCGGCGGGCGACGGTTCGCCGTGATAATCGAAGCCGGTCCAGTGAAAGCCGCCGGCGATGAATGGTCGCCGGGCGATAGCCGGCCAGCCGTCGCGGTAGCGCGCGCCCCAGGGCACCACTGCATCGTCGTAGGCCGCGATCTGGCCTTGGGGGATATCCGTCCGTGTTTCGCCGCGGGACATGACGCCGCCGCCGTCTTCGGTGCTGAGCAGGCGGCGTTCGGGATGCGCTTCATGATAGCGATCATAGCTGCCCGGCTGGTAATTGATGCCCACCACATCGAGCGCCTCGCCCAGGTGCCGCTCGGCGAAAAGCCCGCCGTTCATGGCCGCCGTGACCGGGCGGGTCGGATCGAGCGCGCGGACGCAGGCCCGCATGCGCCGGGCGATTTCCACGCCCGTGCGCGTGGACTGCAACGGCTCCTCATTGCCGATGGACCACAAGAAGACACACGGATGATTGCGGTCGCGGCGCACGACGGCAGCCAGTTCCCGTAGCGGGGTTTCCGCGCTGCTGAAGGTCCGGACCTCATCAAGCACCAGCAGACCGAGGCGGTCGCAGAGCTCGAGCAGGTCCGTGTTCGGCGGATGGTGCGCGCAGCGGTAGGCGTTGGCGCCCATTTCCTTCAACAGCCGCAGGCGATACGCCAGCAAGCTGCGCGGCACGGCCACGCCCACCCCGGCATGGTCCTGGTGGCAGCAGACCCCCTGAATCTTGTACGGCTCGTCATTAAGCAGGAATCCCCGCTCCGCATCAAAGTCGGCGGTGCGAAAACCGGTCTGCACGGTGCGGCGGTCCCCCCGCCCATCCGCCCCGACCAGATCGAACCGCACCGTGTACAGCGCCGGGCACTCCGGTGACCAGAGCCGGGGCTGCTCGACTTCGAGTTCAAAACGGCGCGTCGCGCCCTCGTCCGCCGGCAGGCTGACCATCTGTTCGGCTGTCGCCAGTGGCCGGCCGTTCTCGTCCGCCAGTTCCACCCGCAGGCAACCGGATTGCGGCGCGCCGGCCGCGTTACGGACTTCGGCTTCGATCTGTACGGTCCAGGCATCCGGGGACCGACGGACCGGGCGGACCAGCTGTCCGTCGGCGGCCAGATGCAGCAACGGGCGGACGTGGAGCGTCACGTCGCGATAGATGCCGGCGCCTTCGTAGTACCAGCCTTCGCGGGCGTCGGCATCCACGCGCACGGCCACCACGTTGACCGAGTCGCCAAAGGAGGCGAATGGCCCGATTTCCATGCGGAACGGCACCGTCCCGCTGAAACTGCGGTACAGCAAGGCGCCGTTGACCCAAACGGTGGCGTGGGTCGCCACGCCCCCGAACGCGAGCTCGATGTGCCGGTCGCGCCACGCTTCCGGCAAGCAGAAGTAGGTGCGGTACCAGCCCACGCCGCCCCGCCGGTAGCCCTGCGCCAGATTGGCCTCGGGCACGATCGGTTCGCCAATAGCCCAATCGTGCGGTATCCGTACCGGCAGCCAGTTCGCGTCGTCGAAAAATGCCGCGGCCGCGCCGGAGGCATTGCCGGTCTTGACGCTGTTGTAGCTCTGCTGGTGACCCGATACGGCGGGAAACGGAATATCGCCCATATGGAAACGCCAGCCGTCCCGCAAACGAAAGACGCCGCCCGCCTCCGCCGCGGGCGCCGGAGGGACCGGCGCCGGTTTGCTGATCATGCCCTCTGTTGTCGTCATGGTATGGTCCGTTGAAGACTATTCGAAAATCATGTTGCTGACGTGGTGGCGGCCGGCCGGATTTCCGGGATGGCTTCCCCGGCGGCCTGCATGCGCTGTTTCAGCCGTTCGGCCAGTTCCCGGCGGATATCCGCGCAGGCGGGATCGCACACGAGGTTATGACGTTCGTGCGGATCGGCGTCCAGATCGTACAGAAAATCATCGAGGTACACGTCACTGGCCGGATCGTGGCCGGTCTTATCCGGCGCGCGCACACTGTATTTCCAGCGCGCGGTGCGGATCGCCCGCCCGCACTGGCTTTCGCTGATTTGTACGAACACTTCTGCCGGCCAGGGCGGCCCGGCGCCCTCGAGCAACTCCTGCAGCGCCCGGCCGCGCATTTCGGACGGCGGCGACACGCCGGCGGCCCGCAGGAGTGTCGGCGGCAGATCAATCAGGCTGACGAGTTCACGCGGCGTCTGCCCGCCCTGGAAACCCGGACCACGCAGGATCAGGGGAATGCGGATACTGCCCTCGTGGCAGCTCCGCTTGTATTCGGAATTCCGCGTCTTGAAATGCGAGCCGTGATCACTGGTATAGACCAGCAGCGTGTTTTCGGCCCAGCCCAGTTCTTCCAGCGCGGCGGCCACGCGGCCCACGTTGTGATCCAGGCTGTTTACGCACCCGAGATAATCCGGGTACTCGGTCCGCCAATCGCCACCGGTATCCACGAGATCGCCCGGCGCCGTGAAATCCGCGTAACGCTCGCGGGCGCCGTGGGGTCCTTCATGGCGCCGGTGGTCGTTCTGGTAGTGCGGCTCGATGTAGGACACGAAGAGAAAGAACGGTTTCCGGCCGTCGCGGGCGCGCAGGTACTCGAGCGCCCAGTCGGTCAGCACGTCCACCCGGTAGCGCCCGGCCGGGAATTCGCGCCGGTTCCCGTCGCCGTCGAACAGGTGCCCGTCGTAGGCATGTGACGTGAACTCGAGCACATCGGCGGCTAGCCAGTGGTCATAGCCCCCGCGCCGGTCGGGCGGAACGGGGCGGGTGCGAAAGTCGTCCGGCCCGTCCTTGGGACCGCAGGAGGCCAGGTGCCACTTGCCGATATACGCCGTATCGTAGCCCGCTGCGCCCAGCCGGTGCGCCAGGGTCTGTTCGTTGGCGGGCAGGCGGCGGTGGTTGATGTGGCAGCCGACCTCCGTTGCGTATTTGCCGGTCTGGAGACAGGCGCGCGCCGGGCCGCAGACGGGCTGGCAGGTGAAGGCGTGCTCGCAACGCACGCCCTCGGCGGCGATGCGGTCGAGGTTGGGCGTGATGTCCAGCGGCTGACCGTAACACCCGCAGGTATCCCAGCGTTGCTGGTCGCTGAACAGAAAAACGATATTGGGCAAGGCGCTTGCAAAACCCCTCGTGGCATGGGCATCTTGCCCATGAAACACGGGCTGGAAGCCCGTGCCACTATCGCGAGCCCGGCATTTTGCAGGAGCCTCGGGCGGATTCGGGTTTTCAGTCCTCATCGGCGGGACAACTCCTCATAGATGCGGACCAACCATCGTCATAGCTCATGTTGCCACCCTTTCCGCCTCTTCCATAGCCACGCGCGCCCATTCCCACAGGCGCTGAGGCTGATAACGCACCGTGGAGATGTCTTTCATGATGAGTTCAACGTGGCAGGTCTTTCCGGCCGCGTCGAGAAATTGGCGCAGTTCCTGGCGCGCCCGTTCCGGATGCCAGTTGTCCTCGGCGAGGATGGCGGGATTCGGCTTGCGGCTGAGCACATAGCGGCCGCCCAATTGTTCGACGGCCCGTTCGGTCTTGCACCAGGGGCTGACCGAGACCTTGCGCAGATTCGGAATCCGCGCCAGCACGTCGGCCTTGCCGTCCAGCGGCTCGCAGCAGCCGTAGTAGTTGAGTCCCCAGCGCCGCATCCAGGGCAGGTCGTGCTCGACCGCGAAGGTCCAGTGAAATTCCGGCGACACCTCGGAGAAAATCTGGGCGTTCGAGCAGCCCCACATCTGGCCGGGACGGACGCGCGCCGGATCGAAGTGCGCGCCGGGCAGCGCCCCGGTATGTCCAAAGCCGCCCGAGCCGATGCGGGTGGCATTGTCATTCAACGCCAGCAGATTGAGCGCTTCGAGCTGGTCCAGTTCAGATAGATACGCCTGGACCACGCGGTCCACCAGGGCATGCACCAGATCCGGATCCTCGTACATCATCAGCATGGCTTCCTCGATCCCGGTCCAGCGGATCAGGTTGTCCCAGGGCGTATACCAGATATGCGCGCGGCCCAGGGGACGCACGGGGAGGATGTCGCCAAACGCCTCTTCGGCCGCCTGAAACCGCCGCGCCGTTTCCTCTTCGTCGAGCGTCACCACCGGCATTATGATTTTCTCGAGGTCGGCGAACGACGCGAGCTGCACGGTGAAATGGCGGGAGACCACACTGTTGGCCGCATCGGTTTGCGCGATGGCGACCTGTTCGTCAATCCCGAAGCCGGTGCTGCGAATGATCAGCGGCGCGGGAAAATGATCCGGAACAATCATATCCCCCGGCATGTGCGCCCACTGGTACAGGGTGCGGCGCATCCGGGTTTCCTGCTCGCGCGCCCAGGGATCGGCGCAGTGCAGGGTCAGCTCACCGTCCACATCCATTTCGTGCCAGGGAATCTCATTGATCCAGACCATGGGTCGGCCACCCGGTTGGCGGTCGTTCAGCCGCTGCCACAAGGCGGCCTTCTCGCGGTGGACGGGTAAGGCCGCGATAGCGGCCCACTCGGCCGCCAGCCGCCGCAGCGTCTCCTTGTCATTTGTCGAAAGTGCAATCGGTTGCATGGGTGCGCCTTCCGTCGCGTAGATTCATTCCGCCGGAAGGGGTATGTCAACAAAGTTCATGCCGTGTCCGTGTGTTTCGTGTCATTGTCGTTTGCTTCGGTCACCAAATCGTCCCCGAGCCACACCAGGCGGCCCGCGAGGTTCTCGCGCCGGGCCGGGCGTTCGGGGTTTTCGAGACGGTCGCGCAGCAGGGCCCAGGCCGCGCGGCACATCTGCGCGACCGGCTGGGCCACGGTCGCGACCGGTTGATCGAGGTAGCGGGTGTCCTGAATGCCGTCTATTCCCAGCAGCGCCACCTGTTTCGGAATCTCAATGCCCAGCAAGCGCAAGGCCCGGTAGGCGCCCATCAGGGTCTCATCCGAGCGGCAGAAAATTGCTTCGGGACATCCGTGAATTGCCAGATGCGCGCGCAGGCCGTCCTCGGCGGAGTGGCGTTGGTCCCCGCGCTTCGGGAAAATAATCAGTTCCTCGGTGATTCCCCGCTCGCGTACAAAGGCGCGATACAACTGCTCGCGGGGATCCTGCTCCGTGGACCCGGCATCATGGCCCGACAACATGGCGATCCCGCGACGGCCCTCGGCCACCCAGCGTTCGAGCCCCGCGCGCGCCGGCGTCAGCACATCTACGTACACCGTGTCCACCCGCGGAGCATCCGCCAACGGAAACGAAACCATATTGACCACGGGCAACAGCCACTCGGGATGCGCGCCCAGAAACTTCATGAGATGAACCGAGCCGCCGAGGGCCAGCAGACCATCCACCGACCAGCGATTGAACAGATGCAAATCGAATTCTTCGCTCGAGTTGTCCTTGAGCGCGGGGCTGACCAGCATGGCGTAGCCATCCGCGCGCAGCACGGCCTCCATGGTCCGGGTCACCTCGTTGTGGTAGGACTCGCCGAATCGTTGCTGCCACATGCCGATCAACTTGGTCTTGCCGGTGAAGAAGGCCGAGCGCATGTGATTGGGCTGCCAGCCCAGGCGGCTGGCGACGCGCCGGACGTGTTGCTGCGTGCGCGCGGGAATGGCGCGTTGCGCGCCATTGCCGCTCAAAACATACGACACCGTCGCGGGGGAAACCCCCGCCGCGGCGCCGATTTCACGGACTGTCACTGGCTTTCTCATCGGGCCCATTCCTCACTTAACGCGTTCACCTTACCGGGTGAAGTTGGTTTGTCAACCCTTTTTTTTATTTTTTGATCCGCTCCCGAATCCTTAGCGAAGGCTGGCGGCGTGCCCCCGCCAGCCTTCGCCGAGGAGGGGTTGCCTGAAAATGGGCCCAAGCGGGCTGGGCCTGAGCGGGAAAATGGGTAGCGCCGGGGACAGGGAAGGGTTTGGGCGGTCTGAACCGGGTTTTCCCCGCACCCACGGGGTCGCGGTGGCCGGAT
>JAIPIQ010000167.1 GCA_021734645.1 Fidelibacterota bacterium
GGGCATGGGGGTGTGGGGGTGTGGGCGTGTGGGCGTGTGGGGGTGTGGGGGTGTGGGCGTGCGGGGGTCAGTGATCAGTGATCAGTCATCAGAATACTGTTTACTGATCACTGCTGACTGGTCACTGGATCAGGGGGTCAGACATTTTGGAGGAGGAAAGCGAGGAGGGTATTATCCCAGATGCGTTGGATGCGTTGGCGGAATTGCTGGACGCGTTTAAAGCGTTTGTGGAGGAAGGCGAGCTCGGGGTTGTTCCGGGCGGGTTGGGGGTGGCTGAGGACGGCGCCGATTTCGGCAAGGAGGGCGTCGGCATCGGCGTATTTGCGGCCGCCGACATCGAGGATGGCGCGGCGGAGGATGCGGCCGAAATGTTCGGTGGCGTGGAAGTAGTCCTTGCGGTCATCGGGCCGGGTGGTGCGTGCGAGTGCGCCCCATTGTTCGAGTTGGCGGATGGTCATGGAGGCGCTGCCCTTGCTGATGGCCAGGGAGGTGGCCAGTTCGTTGAGGGAGAGGGGGTTGGGGCAGAAATAGCAGCGGGCATAGACGAGGCCGAGGGCGCGGCCCTGGCCGAGGCTTTGGGTGAAATGGCCGGCGGCCTCGATCAGGCGGGCGACCAATTGGTCGGGATCGGGGGGTGGGGCGGCGGCCGGGCGGGCTTCGCCCCCGTCAGTTCCCGGGGGGGGACCGGGAACCGCTGCGGGTTGCGAGTCTGTTTTGCGCCGCGGGGCCATGTTCAATCTTCATTGAACATAGGGGCTGGGCGGGTAAATGCAAGCGCTTTTTTTGGCGGTGCGGGCAACGCATATTCACAAATGCTTTACGCCTTTGCCCCTTTTGGGGGCGGGGGCGGTGTGGTATGCTCCGTGACTGTAAACGGCGCGGGCCGGGACTTGGCAAGCGCTTTGATGGCACAGTGAAAGGAAGCGTGGACATGAAGGTGGCATTAATAAGTCGGCGGGGCGCCGGGGTGAGGGTGGTCATGGCGTGTTGTGGTCTATTCGGGGTGTTGGGGGGCGTGGAGGCGCAGGAGGGGCGCGAGAAGAGTCATGCGCAGATTGTGGCCGAGCAGCGGTTTGCGGACCACATCGGGCATTGGCCGCGTTACAGCCTCACGGGGATCCCGCTGGTGGACGAGCGGCCGGTGATTGACGGGGTGGTGGACCGCCGGGAATGGTTCGTGGCGGCGAAGGTCAGTCACATTTACCTGCAGGGCACGGGGTTGGCGGTGGATGACCACACGGCATTTCTGATCAACTACACGCCGACGCACCTGAACATTGCCTTCCAGTTCGAGCGCCCGCAGAGCGCCCTCGAACCGGATGCGCGCGACTTTTTCGAGATCCTGCTGGACCACAATCATGACCATAAGCGCTGTCTGAATTTCGCGCATGGGTTGCAGGAGCCGAAATGGACCGGGTTGGCGCCGAATCTGGACCGGGCGGGTTGGACGCCGGGCTATGAATTTGCGGCGCGGGCCACCGATTTCGGTTGGGAGGGCGAGGTGTCTTTTGCCTTTGCCGACATGCCCGGTTTGTCCGGGGCGCCCGCGCCGGGGACGGTCTGGGGGTACGATTTGGTGCGCAACGAGAAATCGCCGTACGACCGGTTGGCGCAGGTTTCGTGGCGCAGCGCCTGGGGGGCGGTCGAGGACCTGGCCCACCTGGTTTTTCTCGGGCGGCCGCTGGCGGTGAAGGTTGACCGGGTCGGCTACCTGCCGGAGGGCGGGCGCAGCGGGATCCGCCTGGAGCTGGCCAACTTCTCGGACCAGGCGGAGAGCCTGGCGGTGCAGACGACCATTCGGCGCGCGGAGGAAACGCCGCTGTTGCCCTATTACAAGAATCTGGCCAGTGCGCTGGCCGAAGATCTGTCGGCGGCGAAGGGCGGTTCGGTGGAGGCGGAGATTGCCGGGGCGCTGCAGGGGTATCGGCTGCTCGAGGAAGAAAGTGTCCGGGTCGAGCTGCCGGCGCGGGGCACGAAGATTGTCGAGCATTCGGTGGAGAATTTGCCTGGGGAGTGCCTGATCGGGGTCACGGTCCGGACGGCGGACGTCGAGCCGGGGGCGTTGCTGCTGGGGCAGCTCGTCGCGTTCGAGGCCAAGCTGCCGTTGGCGGTGGCGTTGACCAGCTATGCCTATTCGGCGGGCGTGGTGGATTATGTGGCCGAGCTGCGCAAGGTGCGCGCCCAGATTCAGGCGGGGGCGGTCCTCGAGGTGGCGTTGATTCATGACGGAACGGGCGCGGTGGTATCGCGTGACCGGCAGGAAGCGATCGCGGGCAAGACGGAGGCGCGGGGCAGCCTGCGGGTGGATCCGGCCGCGGGCCGGACGTATACGGTGCGGGCGCAGGTGGAGCAGGACGGCGCGCTGCTGCTCGAGAGCCAGACGCCGCTGGTCCTGCCGGAAAAGGCGGCATGGATTCATAACGACCTGGGCAAGTCCTCCTTCGTGCCGCCGCCCTGGACGGCGCTGAAAGCGTCGGCGAACGCCGTCGAGACGCTGAACATCGCCTATGCGTTTGACGGGGCGCAGGTATTGCCGTCCTTCACCGTGCGCGGGCGCGAGATATTGACGGCGCCGCCGACCCTGATCCTGAAGGATGGCGCCGGCCAGCCGGTCCCGCTGAAGGTCTTGAGCGTGGCGTTGGGGGCACACGATCTTGAGCAGGCGGCGTACCGGGTCGTGGCGGATGCGGGCGCGCTCGGGCGGATCACGGCGGACATGACCATCGAGTTTGACGGGTTTCTGTGGTGCGATTTGCAGCTTGAGCCGGGGGCGGGGGCGGCACTGGGCGCCTTGCAGCTTCGTCTGCCGTACAAAAAACAGTATGCCAAACTGTATACCTACGCGCGGATGGACGCCGGCTACTTCGAGAAATTCGGCCTGGCCATCGGGCGGGATGCCGGGTTCACGCCGGAGGAGATCCGGCACTACCCGTTCCTGTACAAATACTGGTTGGGCTGGGTGGATGGCGGCCTGGAATGGTACAGTGAACGGCCGCAGAACTGGCGCAACGCGGATCCGGCCCGGGCGATTGTCATGCGCCCGGAGGCCGAGGCCACGGTACTCGAGATCAACTTTGTTGATCAGCCCGTTACGCTGACGGAGGCCACGACCTGGTCGTTCGGGCTGATGCCCACGCCGGCCCGGACGATGATGCAGGGCTACGAGGAGCATTCTTATCACCAGATCTTGAATGTACCCGGGCTGCCGGACGAGACCTTGAAGGCGACGGATCCGGAGCAATATGAGCAGGGCCAGCAGCAGTACGAGGGTTTTCTGGGCCGCATCGAGGAATATGGCGTCCGCAACGTCATTCTGTTCGGGCACTGGAACCGGGAGCAATGGGGGTATCCGACCACGCACGACCCGGCGTTGATGGCGCGGCTGCGGGACTTCTGTGGGGCCATGCGGGCGCGCAATGCCAACGTGTTGATTTTTGCGGGCTGGGGGGTCACGACCAAGGCCCCGGAGTGGCGGGAATACGGCACCGAGCTGATCGCCACGCCGTTGATCAATGCGGGCTGGGGATCTTATGCGGCTGATCCGAGTTCCCTGTATCCCGATTGGTACTGCTACAACCTGGTGCGGACCATCCGCGAGGCGGGCGTGGCCGGCGTCTATATGGACAGCACCAGCGCGGTCAAGTATTCCGAGCATCCCAACGGCATGCGCTGGGTGGATCACAATGGCGACCTGCGCGGCACCTATGCCATTCGCGACATGCGCGCCTTCACCAAGCGCATCTACAAGATTCTGCATGGGGAAATCATCGAGAACGGCGTGTATTACAATCACCATTCGCCGCCCGCCAATCCGGCCATCGAGAACTTCACCGACGTGCGCTGCCCCAGCGAGTTCGCCCAATTCTATGACCAGCCGCTGGACATGGACTACGTCGGCTTCTTCATCGCGAAGAATGGCGGCGTGCAGTACGGCTATCACAGCGAGCTGACCAACAAGAACTGGATGGACACCAAGGCGCGGACGATCAACCAGCTATTTGCCGTCGCCATGCCCCTCAGCGTCAGTTTCAAGTCGTTGAAACTGGATCCCCGGCTGGCGCGGGCCAGTTACGATGTGGACGCCCAGCCGATGTACAAGATCTGGGAGGCCATGGCCTGGCTGGACAGCGCCCGGGCCGAGTACCTGCCGTGGTGGGAGAACGGCGAATACGTCCAGGTCGCGCCGGAGACCGGGGTGCTTTCCGCGCTGTGGTTGCGGCGGGGCGAAAAGGCGATCCTCTGCGTGACCAATCTGGAAAACGAGTCGCGGACGTTAGCGGTCACCGTGAATGGCGCGGCGTTGGGGCTGGCTGATCTGAAACTGGAAGATGCCATCACGGGCGAAGCCATTCCGGTGCGGGACGGAACCTTCACCCAAACCATCGAGCCCGAACGTTGGCGGCTGATCAAAATCCAGTGACGCGGCGTTCGCGCCCCGGTTGCGGGCGGGGAAATTTTCAAAGCGGAGGATGGCAGACATGAAATGCAGGTACGGGGCGATATGGGCCTGCGCGGTGGCGCTGGGCGGCTGGGTACAGGCGGCCGAGGCGCCGGGGAAACTGCTGTATCCGGCGCGGACCCTCGATTTTGAGGAGGGCACCATCGAGTTTCATTACCGGTTCGAGCAGGACATCGCGGCGGAATTCCTGCCGACGGGGGAAAGATACGTGGGCCTTGCCAGCTTCTTTTCGATCTACGGCGCCGACGGCGGATTCGGTTTGGCCTACTTCGGCGGCGCCGGGATGGCGCCGGAGGCCGGCCACTATCTCGGCAACCGCTCCACCACGTACCCACTGCGCGGCGGGATGCTGTCCGGTCAGCACGTCGTGCCGACGGGTACGTGGACGCATGTGGCGGTCGTTTGGTCTGGCAACGCCATCACCTGCTGGATTGACGGCAAGCGCACGGGCGGCACCGAATTCAGCAAGGCGGTCCGGTACGTGTACGGCGCGACGGCCGGCCAGCCGCTGGCGTTCGGCGGCGCGCGGGCCGGCAAGGCCGGGTTCGTGCTGGACAACCTGCGGGTGTCGAAAGTCGCGCGGCGGGCCGACGAGTTCACGCTCGAGCCGGAGAATCGCCGGGCGGACGTCTATACCACGATCTGGGACACCTTCGAGAGCCTCGAGACACGCGAGGGCCGTGTGGTTGCCACGCGGCCGGCGGTCCTGGCCTTGGGCGAGGCCGGGAAGATCATGCCGGGTTGCCGACCGGCGGAGGGGGTGAGCGGGCAGGGGCTGTATATTCCGTGAGTGATCACTGATGACTGCTTTCCCCCTCCGCGCCCCTGGCTTGGTCAGGAGCGGTCGGCCAGGCGTGCTTGAAAGCGCAGGAGGTGGTCGGGGTTGAAGTCATAGGGCAGGATGCCGGTACCGGCGAGGGGGTGGGAGAACTGCTGGAGGTCGCGGCGGAAGGTTGCGGTCAGGTCATTCGGGGGGTGGGGGGTGTTCAGTGCGGCGGGGTTGAGATTGCGGCGGATGGTGTATTCGCGGTCATCGCCGAAGGCGGCCTTGAAGCGGGGGGCGTCCGCGGCATAATCGCACAGGAGGACATTGGCGCGGGTTTGGCGCAGCCAGGGGGCGATGGGCACGGTATCGCCGCCGATCACCAGTTCGCGTTCGGCCTGGCCCGTGTCGGCGAGGCGGCTCATCAGCCGGGTATGCCGGGGCAGGATACAACGCGCATACAGGTCGGGGCTGAACATGGGCGGCGCGGCCATGCTGTCGAACAGGATCACGTCCAGCCCATGGTCGCGCAGGCAGGCGCACCACTGGTCGGCGAGCGCCGTGGTGAAGTCCAGCAACCGCTCGGCATGGCCATCGGCCAAGAGCAGCGAGATCAGCAGGTCATCGAGGCCGGCGAGTTTGGCGGCGATGGTGACCGGTCCGGAGGCCGCCACCCGCACGCGCGTCTGGTCGCCCAGGGCCTGGCGGACGGCCTGGCCCGCGCGGAGGAGCAGTTGGAAGCGGCCGGCCTCGGGGATGCGCAGCCGGGGGAGGGGATCGGGCAGGTTGTCGAGCGCGAAGATCGGCCCGGCGACATCGGGGCAGGCATTGGGCGCGGGGACGGTGATGCGCGCGCCGAGCGCTTCCGGCTCGAGGTTGTACACGTCCAGTCCCACAGTCAGGTAATCGGCCTGGTAGATCCGGTATTCTTCGAGGATCGCCGCGGTCAGGAGCGAGTCGGAGCGGGCCACTTCGGCCGGCGTTTTGCCGATCAGGGCCGCTTTGTGTTCATAGATTGCCGGTTCCCATTTCATGTTTTCATCTCCCGGGTGCGTAACTCGGACAATTCAGGGGCGCGCAGGAGCGCCGCGATGAGCAGGTAGGCGCCGGGCCGGGCGGCCCCGGCGGCCACCAAGGCCGCGGCGGCGGTGGCGCGCGCGCCGAAGCCCGCGGCGAGCAGGCGGGTGGTCACGGCCAGTTGCGCCCCGTAGGCGGCGCCCAGAAGGCCCAGGGTGGCCAGGCCGATGCGGCGCAGGCTGCGGACGATGGGGGCGCGGGGGGGCGCCCAGC
>JAIPIQ010000168.1 GCA_021734645.1 Fidelibacterota bacterium
TTAAGCCGCGAGGGCCAATTCTTGGTTGGCTTTTGTTTTGTTTTACCGGGTGTTTTACGAGGCCAACCGGAGTCCTCGGCGCGCCACTGCTGCTTCGACATACCCGTCGAAACCAGTCGCCCCCCATTGCGGGTACATGATCAACATACGCTCTTTATCCGTTTCGTCAAGCCCCGAACCGCGGGAATCTTCCCCGCCCGAATCTTTAGTACACCCGAGCCTCTGGCAGTTCCAGCAGGAACTTCCAGACAGGCGCCACTTTTATGGTTCCTGAATCCGTGTCGATGCGTTCGTCCTCTCCCCTGGTCACGATGGTTCCGGTTTCGCACCCCAGTTCGCCCATGGCTTCACTCAAGGCCCCCACCTCGCGCTTTCTTGTCCGCGGGTCCGTCAAGGACAGGCAGGATTGAACCAGCAGCGGCGCCTGGCCGCGCACGGGCACGACGAAGTCAATTTCCCGCCCCGCTTTCGTCTTGCCGTAGTAGACCTTGGCAAACGCGCGCCGCAACCCGGTGAATACGAGGTTCTCCAGAAGATGTCCCGCGTTGACGAGGACACCTGAAGCCAGCGACGGGATCAGGGCATGGTCCACGCAATACGCCTTTTTGGGGTTCGCGTGGCTGCGGGCCAGCGAGGCGTCGAAAAGCCGCAGGCTGAAGAAGAAATAGGCGTCCATGACTGAATTTCGGCTTTGTGTCAACGCGTAATCAGGGAACCGTTCATTTCATTTCGGGGGGTTGGCGGCCGGGCATATTTTGCCTGGCATATTTTGCCTTGCTAGGCGGGGAAGGCGGGGGCTAGGGTATGGCCCATGAAACTATTTGTAACCGGCGGTGCGGGGTATATTGGCAGCGTGACGTGCGAGCAGTTGCTGGCGGCGGGTCACGAGGTCACGGTGTATGACAATTTGGGTCGGGGTCATCGGGCGGCGATTGATCCGCGGGCGCGGTTGATCGAGGGGGATTTGGCGGATCGGGGGGCGGTGACGCGGGCTTTGCAGGCGGTTGAGCCGGAGGCGGTGTTGCACTTTGCGGCGTATGCCTTGGTGGGGGAGTCCATGGCGCAGCCGGAGTTGTATTTTGACAACAATGTGGTCGGGGGGCTGAATCTGATTGAGGGCATGCGGGTGGCGGGCGTGCGCAAGTTCATTTTTTCCTCTACGTGCGCCACGTACGGGCAGCCGGAGCGGATGCCCATGACCGAGGATTTGCCCCAGCGGCCGGAGAATCCCTACGGCGAATCCAAGTTGATGTTCGAGACCATGCTGCGCTGGTACGAGCGGATTCACGGGTTCGAGCCGGTTTTTCTGCGGTACTTCAATGCGGCGGGCGCCACGGCCACCTTCGGGGAGGATCACGATCCCGAGAGCCATCTGATCCCGCTGGTTTTGCGGGTGGCGCTGGGTCAGCGGCCCGAGGCGTTGATTTTCGGGGACGACTACGACACGCCGGACGGCACCTGCATCCGGGATTACATTCACATCGTGGATCTGGCCCAGGCGCACATGCTGGCCCTCAAGCCCGGTCTGCGCGACGCGTTCAACCTGGGCAATGGCGACGGCTATAGCGTCAAGCAGGTGATCGAAACCGCCCGGGCCGTGACGGGGCATCCTATTCCGGCGCGGGTTGCGCCGCGGCGTCCCGGCGATCCGGCCCGCCTGATCGCCTCCGCCCAACGGGCGCACGAAATGCTCGGCTGGCGCCCCCAATATCCCCAACTGCGCGCCATCATCGAACATGCCTGGGCCTGGCACCAGGCGCATCCGCGCGGGTACGCCGACTGATGCGCCACGCGGAGTTGATTTCCACCGGGGCCGAGTTGCTCAGCGGCCGCTCCCTGAACCGGCATGCCCAAACCCTGGCGCGCGCCCTGGCCGGAACCGACCTGGCGCTGATCCGCGATACCACCCTGCCGGATGACGCCGCCGCCATTGCCGGAGCGTTGCGCGAGGCGTTGACCCGCGCCGATGTGGTTTTCATCAGCGGCGGCCTCGGACCCACCGGCGATGATGTGACCCGCCAGGCGGTGGCCGCCGTGGCCCAGCAGCCCCTGGTGACGGACGCCGCCGCCCTCGCGCACATCCGGGCGCTGTGCCAGGCGCGGGGCAACGCCTGCACGCCTGACCGCGAAAGCCAGGCCCAGATCGTCGCCGGCGCCCGGGCGCTGTCAAACCGGGTGGGCGCGGCGCCCGGCGAGGAGCTGGTGCTCGATAACCGGCGCGTCTTTCTGCTGCCGGGACCGCCCCGGGAGTTTCTTACGCTGCTGACGGATCACATTGTGCCCTGGGTGCGGGCCACGCGGGGCGCGGAGCCCATGCCGACGCAGTGCCTGCTGATGGTCAGCGGCCGGGGCGAATCGGATATCAGCGAATGCCTGGCGGCGGACGGCCTGGTGGCGGAGGGCGTCGAGGTGGCCTATTGCGCGGCGCCGGGCCGGGTGGAATTGCGCTTCACGGGGCTGGTCGCGGCGGCGGTCGAGGCCACGGCGGCGCGCGCGGTGGCGCAATTGGGCGGCGCGGTGTACGCGCGGGAGCGGCTCGAGCTGGCAGAGGTGCTCGGGCGCGAGCTGGCGGCGCGGGGGTTGACCCTGGCCGTGGCGGAATCGTGCACGGGCGGCGGGCTGGGGGCGCGCCTGACGGCGGTGCCGGGCAGTTCGGCATATTTTCTGGGGGGTGTGGTGGCCTATGCCAACGGGTTGAAAGAGCGCTTGCTGGGCGTGCCGCCGGAGGTGCTGGCGGCGCAGGGGGCGGTCAGCGCGGCCACGGCCGAGGCCATGGCGCGGGGCGTGCGGGACCGTTGCGGCGCCGACCTGAGCCTGGCCGTAACCGGGCTGGCGGGGCCGGACGGCGGCACTGCGGAGAAGCCCGTGGGTCTGGTCTTTTTCGCGGTGGCGGATGCGCGGAGCTGTCATACCGCAAGCCGCCAGTTTAGCGGGGACCGGGAAACGATTCAGGAAAGCGCGGCGCAGCAGGCCCTGTACCTGGCCTGGCGACGTTTGCAGGAATATCAAGAGGCAAAGGAGAGCACATGAGCAAAACGAAGGCGGCGCAGGTGGCGGTGGTCACGGGCGGCAGCGGGTTTCTGGGATCGCATCTCTGCGATCACTTGCTGCGCGAGGGGTTCGAGGTGATCTGTCTGGACAACCTGATCACCGGCAATGTGGCCAACATCGAGCATTTGGCGGGCAACGAGCGGTTCCGCTTCATCAAGCATGACGTCACGGAATACATCTATCTGCCGGGACCGGTGGATATCGTGTTTCACTTTGCGTCGCCCGCCAGTCCGGTGGACTACCTGCAACTGCCCATCCAGACCCTCAAGGTCGGCGCGCTGGGCACGCACAAGGCCCTGGGCCTGGCCCGGGCCAAGGGCGCCCGCTTTCTGCTGGCCTCGACTTCGGAAGTCTACGGCGACCCGCTCATTCATCCGCAGCAGGAATCCTATTGGGGCAACGTGAATCCCATTGGTCCCCGCGGGGTCTATGATGAAGCCAAGCGGTTCGCTGAAGCCATGGTGATGGCTTATCACCGTACCCACGGCGTGGATACCCGCATCGTCCGGATCTTCAATACCTTCGGGCCCCGCATGCGGCCCCATGACGGCCGCGTGGTACCCGCCTTCAGCGTGCAGGCGCTCAAAAATGAGCCCATTACGGTGTTTGGCGACGGCCGCCAAACCCGCAGCTTCTGCTACGTTTCCGACCTGGTCGCCGGCATCTATGCCCTGTCGCGCAGTAATTGCAATGACCCGGTCAACATCGGCAACCCGCGCGAGATGACCGTACTCCAGTTCGCCGAGCTGATCCGCGACCTGGTCGGCTCGACCGCCCCCATCGAATTCCGCGAGCTGCCCGTGGACGACCCCAAAGTCCGCCAGCCGGACATCACCAAGGCCCGGGAACTGCTCGATTGGCAACCCGTCAAATCCCTCGAGGACGGCCTGCGGGAAACCATTGCCTACTTCCGGACCCTGCTCGAACGCGGTTTGATCTGAAAGCCGACAACTCGGGCTTGATTTCTACGCCGGAAGGGCGCTATGCTGCTCCCTGTAGAGCAGATGGTTGGCGCAACGGCAGGAGTATGAGGTCATGCAGTTAAAATATACGAGACCCGACGGCACCACGATGGAGTTCGAGGTCACGGACAAACCCATCACCATCGGGCGGAGCCCCGAGGCGGATCTGGTCCTGATGGATGATCGCTGCTCCCGTCTGCATTGCGGCATCCGGTTCTGGGACGGCGATTTCTACATCAAGGATCTCAAGTCCAAGAACGGCACGTTTCTCAATGGTTCGCCCATCGAATCCGCCAAGGTCAAGCCCGGCGACCGGGTGCGCATCGGTTCCATTACCTTGCGCTTCGAGGACGAGAATGCGCCCGGCACCGCCACTATTCTGCATGAAGTCGAGGCGGAAATGGAACACGGCAAGGGCTACAGCACGATCCTGCGCGAAATCGTCACCGGGCAGCCCAAGGCGCCGGCGGCCGATGACGACGACGACGAGCCGCCCCCCGTCCGCATCCAGGCGGACGCGCCCGATCCCCGGCCGTCCACCGGCAAGATCAAGACCGACCGGCTGACCCAGGCCGGACGCCCCGTGATCGGCAAAGCCCCCCTCAAAATCCGGTTTCCCAAGTCCTGAGCGACGCAACTTCTATGTCCCCAACGCACGAGCCCACGTGACGTAGCGGGGAATCAGGGCGGCGGCGTAGTAGGGTATATTGACCAGACGATAATCGGCGTTCGCGTTCGCGACATCGTGGCAGTCCGGTCGGCCGGCATAGAGCCGCACCGCCAGCGGCGCTTGGCTGCGCGCCATGAACTGGTGCAACGAGCGCAATTTGCCTGCCGCGCCGGATTTGGCCTCGACCGGAATCACGCCGGCTGGCGTCTGGAGCAGGAAATCCAGCTCGGCTTGCGACTGCGCCTTGTCGCGCACCCAGAAACGCAAGGAAACATCGGTGCGCACGGCCGTCGCCTTGAGTTCCTGGCCGATCACCTGCTCGACCAATCGGCCCCGATGCAAGTCCGTCAAGTCCCGCATCCCGATCAATTGACGCTGCAAGCCGGCACGATGGTTGACCAACCCGACATCCAGAAACTGCAATCGCGGGGATTTGCGCGGTTCGGGCATCAGCGGTTCCTGAAAGGCCACGGTCGGATACACCAGCTCAAGCAGCATGGCGCGCTCCAGGGCGCGCAGGGCCTCGCCGACTTCGCGCGACCGGTAGGTCGAGCCGCCAAAGCCGTGGAAGGTCACGCGCGACCCCGCCTCGTAGGGCGCGCTGTCCAGGCAGTGCGATAGCACACGGCGCGCGGTTTCATTGCGCCCGTACTTCGGGATGTCGTCGCGGAAGGCGGCGAAGAGGTCGGCATAGACTTGGTTGACTTCCGTCAGATCGCCCTGGGAATCCACATACCGCGCGACCGCCTCCGGCATGCCGCCGACCAGGGCATATTGGTGGAATCGCTTCAGGAGCAAGTCGTGGGCCGGGGCCGGAGCGGGAACCTGGCACAGGGCATCGCGCAGCCCGGCATCGCCGGTTGCCGAAAGGAACTCCATGAACGTCATGGGCCGTAGATAGAGAAACTGCACCCGCCCGACGGGGAAGGATATGGCCGCGGCGGCCATCGCCGCTTCCAGCAATGAGCCGGCCGCCACAAGATGGATGTCCGGACGCTCTTCGTGAAAGAAACGCAGCAAGGCCACCGCCTCCGGAACGGCCTGAATCTCGTCGAGGAAAAGCAGCAGAGGCTCCGGCCCCGGGGGCACGCGGCATTCCAGCACAATGCTCTGGACCGTCTCGCCTACGGAAAGACCCCGCCGGAATATGTCGGCATGCGCCGACCGTTCCAGGTTCAATTCCGCAAACCGCCGGTAATGCGCGGCCGCAAAGGCCCGTACCAACGAGGTTTTGCCAACCTGCCGGGCGCCTCGAATCACCAGCGGCTTGCGGACGTCGGCATCGCGCCACTGGACAAGATCAGCCGCCGCATTCCGCGGGAACATCGCGATTGTCATAATCTAAACCCTATTTCAGAACGTATACGTACTAAAATAAGGCCACCGGAGGGAGGACGTCAACAGAAAAGTCTTACAACGGCTGTTCGGCGCGGATTCCGCCTTCGAGTTCGATGATGACTTCGGTGGCGTGCAGGTCGGCGCGGCCGGATTGGGCGACGGCTGCCCGCACGAATTGGGACAATCCTCCGCAGCAGGGCACGGCCATTCGCGCGACGATGACCTTGGGAATGGTGGGGTTGCTGAGGATTGCGGCCAGTTTGGCCACGTAGGGTTCGGTGCGGTCGAGCTTGGGGCAGGCCACGACCACGCCACGGCCGCGCAGGAAGCGCCAGTGGACATCCGGCGAGGCCAGGGGACCGCAGGTGCTCATCACCACCAATTCGCGGTTGTCGAAGAATGGCGCCTGGGGGGCGACCAGATGCAACTGGACGGGCC
>JAIPIQ010000169.1 GCA_021734645.1 Fidelibacterota bacterium
CCCATGGGCTGGATCGAGAGCCTCTTTACGTGGGTGGCAGACGGGGTCACGCGTTGGTGGCCCACGGGAACGGACAGTTGGCTGCTTTCGCTGCTGGTGGACGGCATCATCGGCGGAGTTGGCGGCGTGATCGTCTTCCTGCCCAATATCCTCCTGCTCTTCCTGGCCATTGCGATCCTCGAAGACACGGGCTATATGGCCCGGGCGGCATTCCTGATGGACCGGCTGATGCACAAGATCGGCCTGCACGGCAAAAGCTTCATCCCCATGTTGACCGGGTTCGGCTGCTCGATCCCCGCCATCATGGCCACCCGCACCCTCGAAAACCGCCGCGACCGCCTGACCACCATGCTGGTGATCCCCTTGGTGAGCTGCGGCGCCCGCCTGCCCATCTACGCCCTGATCATCCCCGCCTTCTTCCCGCCCGCCTGGCGCGCCCCCATGCTCTGGATCATTTATGTCATCGGCCTGACCCTCGCCATCCTGTGCGCCAAAATCCTGCGCGCCACCCTCTTCAAAGGCGAATCCGTGCCCTTCGTGATGGAACTGCCGCCCTACCGCCTGCCCACCCTGAAAAGCGTGGCCCTGCACATGTGGGAACGCGCCGGACTCTATCTCAAAAGAGCCGGCACGCTGATCCTGGGCGTTTCCGTCATACTGTGGGCCCTCACCAGCTTCCCCAAAACAGACCGCGCCGACGCGCGGCTCTCCGCCGAGGAACAGCAGGCGGCGGCGCTGTCGCAGACCATCGCCGGCCGCATCGGCCACGGCCTCGAACCGGTCATCAAACCCCTCGGTTTCGACTGGCGCATCGGCACGGCCATGATCGGCGCCTTCGCCGCCAAGGAGGTCTTCGTCGCCCAACTGGGCATCGTCTATTCCGTGGGCGAAGCCGACGAGGAGTCCGAACCCCTGCGCGACAAGCTGCGCGCCAACTACCCGCCCCTGGTCGGCTTCTGCATCATGCTCTTCATGCTCATCTCCATGCCCTGCATGGCGACCTGCGCGGTCATGCGCCGCGAAAGCAATTCCTGGAAATGGGCCCTGTTCCAGTTGGGCGGCCTGACCCTGCTGGCCTACCTGGTCACGCTGGTTGTCTATCAGGCCGGCATGCTCTTGGGACTCGGCGCCTGACGCCGGACAACACTGAAATACAGGATGAATCAAATGAGGCTCTGGCAAAACCGCGGGCATGCGGAAGTGGCACGGGCATCCTGCCCGTGCTCCCATGGGCAAGATGCCCATGCCACTTGGGGTTTTGCAAGAGCCTCAAAGGAAAGGACAGATGAAATGAAAGTGCGAATGATGCATTGCCGTATGCGGCTGGGTTGTGCGTTGACGTTGAGCGCGGGGTTGGCTGGCCTCGCCGTGTTGGCCGACGACCAGGCCACACCCCCCGAACTGGGACTAAGCGCGGAGCTGGCCTGGGATAGCCGCTATGTCACGGAGGGACGCAGCAACCTGGACCGGAACGGGCTCCTGGGGGCCACGACCGAAGCCGCCTTGGGCGACCTCACACTCGGCATCTGGTTTGCCGACAGCCCTCACGCCACACCCTACCGCGAGCTCAACGCCTACGCGCTCCACGGCTTCACCTGGGGAGATGTCTCCGCCTACGTCTCGTTCAACCACCTGCGCTTTCTGACCGATGACGAATATGACAACGAAGTGGGGACGGGAATCGCCCGCGAGAACCTGCCGGGCAACCTGGCGGACGCCCTCGATGCCTACTACTCTTTCGAATCCGAGGGCGCCTTCTTCGATTTCTCCCTGGGCGGCGCCTACGATTTACACCCCAGGCTGACAATCAGCCCGTCCATCGTACTCGGCGTGAACTCAGGCTATGTCGCCGACGGCCACGACGGCGCCAACCACTTGGCCCTGGCCCTGGAAGCCAGTACCCCGATAAGACACGGCCTCGAACTCGCGGCCTACCTCACCCACTCCTGGGCCATCAGCTCCGACCCTGACCGCTACCCCGCGGATCAGGCCCTCGAAGATCTGCTCTATGGGGGCGTGGTCCTGCGCGGCGCTTTCTGAGCAGCGCCACGGCAAACGCCGGGACGAAGCGCGGCTAGAGCCCCTGCAAGGCCTTGATCACCGGGTAGATCAACCCGGCGATCAGGAGCAGCGTGATGAAGGGCCGGTTGATGTTCTGCCACTTGTAGTTTTTCCTCCGAATGGCATCCACCCCGTGATTGATGCTGGAGCAGAGGAAGAAGAAGAGGAAGGCGAAGAGGATCGTCAGTTCCGCTTTGATTCCCCAATCGGCGCAATACACAATCCCGGCCACGAGAGCATAGGACAGCAGCGCAAACGCGGACTGTCTTTGATAATTGCTCCCCACTTCATATCCTTTTGCCTCGGCTGCTTTTTTCCCAAACAACAGCCCCTCCAAACCCGAAATTCCCGCAATGGCCAGGATGATGATCGGCGTCATGAAATGCAACTGAGCCACGGGATCATAACCCTCCGCAAATCCGATTTGATAGCCAAAGTAAAAGGCCAGGGCCACACCCACCATGCGGGCCACATCGAGCAACTGTAGTAACATGACGGCACACTCCTTGTTGACCGCTTCCGAGCGCTTGACCAGTCTGCTTCCCAATCACCGCCCATCCTGCCGGAAATGAACGGATTGGCAAGCCGAAAGGAGCGCCCCGCTTGCTTTTCTGCATTGCAGCACAGAGTGCCTTGTCATATAGTACGCCCGAAACGCAGAAAGGATGCCATGAAAATCGGCCTGCGCCTGATTTCCGCCGGGATCGTCACCGGACTGCTGCTGGGGCTCCCGCTGATCGGCGTGCGCGTCCAGGGGCAGCCGCTCTCTCAATATACCGAGTTCCCGCCCCTCACCCGCTACGTGGAACATGCCGGATTCTCCCGTCCGATATTCGCGCTGTTCGCCCTGGTGACCCTCGCACTGCTCATCCCCCTGCTGATCTGGTTCGCAGGCGCCATTCGGCGCCGACCCCTCCGGCCCCCGGCCGCGCCATTTCCGCTCTGGGGCTGGGCGGGGATCGCACTGCTGCTCGGCGGCTGGATTCTCGCCTGGACGCGATTCCCCTGGGCGGCCGCGATTCAGCCTTTCACCTTCAGTCCGCCCTGGTTCGGCTACATTCTGGTCGTCCAGGCCCTGACGTTCCGCCGGAACGGAACCTGCCGCCTGACCTCGCAACCGGCCCGTTTTCTGCTGCTGTTCCCCGTCAGCGCGGCGTTCTGGTGGTACTTCGAGTATCTCAACCGCTTCGTCCAGAACTGGTATTACGTCGGCATCGGAGACCTCTCACCCACCGGCTATTTCTGGCTGGCGACCCTCGCCTTTTCCACCGTGCTCCCCGCCGTACTCGGCACCTATGATCTGCTCACCGCCTGGCTGGGCCTCGCGGCCGCCCCCCCCCGCCCCCCCCGCCGGATTCCCCGCTGGTTCCCCGTCGGTCTGCTGGCGCTCTCCGCCGCCGGACTGGCCGGGCTGGCCGTCTGGCCAAATCTCCTGTTTCCGCTGCTCTGGCTGGCCCCCCTGCTGCTGCTCAGCGCCGCCCGCCTCCTGGCGGGCCGACCGCCACTCGACCCGGAACCCGGCGAAACCCTCTGGCCGCGCATCGCCCGGCTCGCGGCCGCCGCCCTGATCTGCGGCTTCTTCTGGGAAATGTGGAATTACTACAGCCTCGCGCGCTGGGTCTATGCCGTGCCTTATGTAGACCGGTTTCAGCTCTTCGAAATGCCCCTCCTCGGCTACGCCGGCTACCTGCCCTTCGGCATCGAATGCGCCCTCATCGGCGACCTGGTGTCCCGCCGATTCAACGGAACGGCACGGCATTCGAATAGACAAGGAACAACGCAATGAATTCGAACATCCACGCGACCCTGCGGGCGATCCCGCGCCTCAACTTCATGCTGGCCGTGGGCCTGGCTGCCTATTTCTTCTTCCTGCCCGGGCTCACCGTGATCCGCGATCTGGCGGATCCGGCCCTGCGCACGGACGCGCTCCCGCATGCCGCGCAGCGGCTGTTCCGGGCCTTGACCCCGCGCTATGCGCGCTGGGCCAAAGAGCGGGTTGCGGCCGGCCGCGCCGGCACGTTGTCGGTGAATCAGATTGCGGCCACCGAATGGCCGCTGTTCGGTTCCGTATTCTACCTGTGGGCGGTGGAAGAACTGCAAGCCGATTGGGAGCGGCAATCTGCGCGGCGCGGTCCCGCGCCCCGCGCGTTTGCCCGGGCCGCCATCGAAGCCGCCACGGATCTGGTCCTCGATCCCGGCCATGCCGCCTGGGTCAAGGAGCACTGGGGACCCGACTATCTTCAGCGGGAAAATGTGTTCTACCGGGCGCTGCTGATCTCCGCCATGACCAGTCACTTCAACCTGACCGACGATCCGCGCCATCTGGATTTTCTGCGCGCTCAGACCGTCTCGCTTGCGGCGGAACTCGACCGCTCACCCCATGGACTGCTCGACGACTATCCCGGCGAGTGCTACCCGACCGATGTGCTCATGGCCATCGCGAGCATTCGGCGGGCGGATGAGATTCTCGGCACCGACCACACGGCCTTTGCCGCCCGCGCCATTCGCGGCTTTCAGGGCGGACGACTCGACGGCCGGGGCCTGCCGCCCTATATGGCGGACGCCCAAAGCGGTTTCCCGACTTCGGCGCGCGGTTGCGGCCTGTCCTACGCCTGCATGAGTGCGCCCTATCTGTGGCCGGATCTGGCCCGGACGTGGTATGCGCGGTATGAACACGATTTCTGGCAGGAGCGCTTCGGGTTGCACGGCTTCCGCGAATTTCTCGCCGAAACGTCCGGCCCGAACTGGTATGTGGATGTGGATTCCGGTCCTGTGCTGGGCGGAATCGGCGTTTCCGCCAGCGCCTTCGGGGTCGCGGCCTCGCGCATTCTGGGACGATTCGACCGGGCGTACCCCCTAAGCGCCCAAATGATCGTATTTTCCTGGCCGCTGCCCAATGGCGCGCTGTTGACACCCCGGATCTTATCCAATGCGGCGCATGCGCCTTATCTGGGCGAAGCCTGCATTCTCTACAACCTCACCCGCCGCGCTGCGCCGGGCATGACGCCGCAAACCGGCGGACGGCTGCCCCCTATCGTGATTGGGGCCACCGCAGTCTATTTCCTGCTCGGACTGCTGTTCGTCCAATCCGAATATCGCGCCTTGCGCCGCTGGCGCAAGCGCGCTGCGTCCGCACCGATCCGCGCCCCCCGCACCCAGCTCGCGGTCTGGCTGACTGCCCTCGCGACCGCCGCGGTCATTGCCGTACTCTACGGTTCCACACTCGGCGCCGTGACCCTCCTGATCGCCCTGCCGTTCCCCCTGAAACCCAGAGGCTGATTCAGGTCCCGCATCTCCCCCCAGCCTAATCGCACTCTCTCGATCGCCGGGCTTGCGGAAGTGGCACGGGCTTCCAGCCCGTGCTGCATGGGCAGGATGCCCATGCCACGGGGAGCGGATGGAACGCGGAGCAACACGCACATGAGGTCAGTTCACCGTGCCGGGCCAGCGATCTGCCCAGATGAAGGGACAACGTCCGGACCTCGTTCTCGTCGTCGTCCTCGTCCTTCGTCCTCGATGACCGGCCAGTGGGCTCGAATTTGTGCGTGTTTTATAGATTTAATGGAACAGACAACTCACCCGCCTCAATCGCCGGGCTTGCGGAAGGGGCCCGGGCTTCCAGCCCGTGCTGCATGGGCAGGATGCCCATGCCACGGGGGGCGGCTGTAGCGCGGCAGGGGGACTCCGTTACAGGCGCTGTAATGAAAATCGGCCCGCGTTACAGCCGCTGGAACGAAAAAACAGGTCCATTACAGTCGCTGGAACGCGGATTGCCGAGTGCACGACGACTCAATTGCCAGAGGCTACACCATGAAACCCGCCGTGCGAGCAGCAATTGGAATCTGGAGACGTTATCCCAACCGCAATAGATTTAGGTCCTTGTCCATCAGATTTACGCCTGTCGGCCTTCGATTTCGCGTTTCGGCGCGCTCGCGACGCTGGCGGGCAACGACGAGGGGCAGGTTCGGCGAGCTTGCGAGTCGTAACCTGGACCCTCTGGTTCTGCCACCGTCAGATTCGTCCGATTGACCGTCTTGACGCCACGGTTCTCTTGCGATGCCTTGAGCTTCTCAAAGAGACGTCGAAGGTCGTGCTGGCACTCGGCGGCCAGACCATCCTTGATTTCCCACAGCTCTCTGAGTATGGGGTCAGCCTTCATTTTGATCTCCCAGAACATAGCATTATCCAACGCCAATGTTGTAAGATTGGGCAAGGCTGGGAGCGAAGTCAACAGGAATATCGTTTACTGATTGGGTTGGGCGCAATCACGATTCACTGACTGTGGGCCGTCATTGGCGCCAAAGAGGCAAAAAATGCATAGAAGGCGGGGGATGACCGCGAGCGTTCTA
>JAIPIQ010000170.1 GCA_021734645.1 Fidelibacterota bacterium
CGTCATCCTTTCCCGAACACGGTAATCCGCTTGTGCGCTTCGGTTACCGCTAACTTACCCGAGAATCAGCCCAGAATGCATCGGGTCGCCCCTGAGAGCCGGGTGCGAAAACCCCCAGCCGCGCGCCGCAGGCCTTGAGGCTTTTCGCGCTCCGGTTTCAGGGGCGGCCCGATGGCTGGCGGCCCTGGCCGATTGTAGCCTTGGGGGAACGGAAAGGTAGGCCAAGATGCAAGCAGCACAACCATCCAGCGGAAGAATCGAGCGGCAGGGCCGCGGCGTGGGGGGGCCGACGCCGGACACCGTGCGTCGCCGGGCCCAGGAACTCGCGGAGATCTCGGGCCGCGCCACCGATGACGTTACGACGGCGGATTGCGAGCGCGCCGCGCGCGAGCTGCAAGGCGAAGCCGTGACCCCGGCGGCCGACGAGTCGCTCGAGTCCGGGGCGAAGGTCGCCGGCGGCGAGTTGGCGGATGGCCAGCAAATCACGGAGGAGGCGGTCAAAGAAGGGGTGCGGGAAGCCGAACACGAACGGATGCTGGCAGGCGCCAGGAGGGAATCATGAACCGGGTACAGGACAAGGTTGTAATCGTCACCGGCGGTGCAGTGGGGATTGGCAGGGCAGCATGTACGCTGTTGGCCCGGGAAGGCGCGAGCGTCGTGATTGCCGACATCCAGGATGATGCCGGGCGGGAGCTGGCGGAGCGGCTGGTCGCGGAAGGGTTGGTGGCCACGTTCAAGCATCTGGACGTCGCCAACGAGGACGAGGTGCGCGCGGTTGTGGACGCCACGTATCGGCAGAGCACCCGCCTTGATGTGCTGGTCAATAACGCCGGGATTGCGGGGGCCAATAAACCCACGCACGAACTGACTGTGGAGGAATGGCAGCAGGTGATGGACGTGAACGTCAAGGGGGTGTTTCTGGGGACCAAGTACGCCGTGCCCTGCATGCTCAAGGGCGGCGGCGGAAGCATCATCAATCTGTCGTCCATCTATGGGCTCGTCGGCGCGCCCGACATCCCCCCCTACCACGCTTCGAAAGGCGCCGTCCGGCTGATGACCAAGACCGACGCCCTGCTCTATGCCGCCCAGGGCATCCGCGTCAATTCCGTGCATCCGGGCTACATCTGGACGCCGCTGGTGGAGCAACTGGCCAAAGAGGCCGGCCAGGAACCGGCCGCCTTCCGGCGGCAACTGGATGCGAAACACCCCCTGGGCCATGTGGGCAAGCCCGACGACATCGCCTATGGCATTCTGTATCTGGCCTCGGACGAATCCAAGTTCATCACGGGCAGCGAACTGGTAATCGACGGGGGGTATACGGCCCGCTGAATCAGTGCGGGTACGGTTGCCGCCAAGTAACCTGATCCGGCAAGATGAGGAGCGCACGATGAAACTGAGTATCAAAGCATTCGCATTGGCCTGCGGCCTGGTATGGGGCGTCGGCCTGCTGGTTCTCACATGGTGGATAATCCTGTTCGACGGCGCCAGTGGCGCTTCGACGTTCATCGGGAAGATCTATCGCGGGTACAACATCAGCCCGATGGGCAGCGTGATCGGGCTGGTTTGGGGTCTGGTCGATGGCGCCATCGGCGGCGCCGTGTTTGCGTGGGTGTATAACCGGTTTGTGCCTGGCAGGCGGTAAGGGCTGTTTCCGGACGCCGGTGGACACTCAAAGGCCGTGGACCGCGGGCCGATCAGGCGTCGCCGTTGCCCGGCGGTATTGGGCTGGGGGGGAATCTACGAACGATATGTTTCCCGCATAGGGCCGGAAGCGTTGGACCCTGAGCTGGCAGGTGGCGTCCAGCACCTGGATCAGGCGCAAGACCATGGGCTTTTTCAGCACGGCGGCGACGCCCCGGCCTTCCAGGAGGCCGTACTTCTCCCCATCCCGGCTCCAGAACACGATCGGAATCGCCTGCTCCCGGCAAAGGGCGCGCAGTTCGCGCAGAAATGCCCCGGTCTCCTCGCCGGTGGCCTCGGGATCCAGCACAACCGCCGCCAGGGGACTGTGGCCGTTACGGCCTTGAAGGGAGCGGAGAAACGCCAAGGCGCTCGCGCGGTTGCGCGCGAGCCGGAGTTCATCGGCCAGGTGTAATTGCCGCCAGGCGTCGTGCAAGAGGCTGGCGTAGGCGGCATCGGAATCGACGCACAGGATCGTTCGGCGGCGTGGCGCGCGGGAGCGCTTGCCTGTCGAGCCGGTCAGCATCTTCATCGTTCCTGCTCCTCAGTTGGGGTTTTCGCGTAGCGCCACGGCTTTTGCGGTCGCCACGCTCGCCTGTTGACTGGCAGCCTTCCACGATCCGACCCGCTGGTCGCCCCGGGTTCCAGTAACGCCTGGATCTGCCACGCCCTAAATTGCTCGTGTTGCTTCTCGCCATTCATGTTGTCGGCTCTCTGTTCGCATCCGGGTTTTCGCGTACACAATATCAACCGGAACCATGTCGGATGCACTCGGCGGAAATCCGATAATGCAGGGGGAAAAGTCTTACCGGGCGGCCAGCCCCATCGGCCACTTGCCCGGGGGGCCGAGCCCGGAGCCGAGGCGCCGCACCGGTACGGCCAGGGCTTCGGCGCCCACCGCGAACGATGTTTGCTATTCGTCATGCTTGGGGCGGCCGTGAAAGCCCAGGCGTTTGAGGCATTCGTCGGCGATCCAGATGGAACTGGCGACGCCAACGATCAACAGCCAGTCCCGGGCGGCCAGGGGCTCGGTCCCGAACAGCCAGTCGCCCAGCGGCGATTGCACCACCGTTACCTGCAACACGATGGCCGCACCCAGGCCGACCAGCAGCCAGCGATTGCTGAGCAGGCCGATTGAGAAGACGGATTGGCGCAGTGACCTGGCGTTCAGGGCCTGAAACCATTCGAAGACGACCATGGTCGTAAAGGCCACCGTCTGCGCCTTGGGCAGGCCGGCCGCCTGTTGGGTGAGCCGGAAAAGGACCAATGTGCCAATAGCCATCAATGGCGCAAGCAGGGCCATTCTGCGCAGCACGACCTTGTTGATGATCTGGTCACTGATGCCGCGTGGTTTCTCCTTCAACACGTTCTCATGATTCGGCTCGACGCCCAGGGGGATCGTGCAGGCCCCGGCGGTCACCAGGTTGACCCAGAGAATCATCACCGCCGTCAGCGGCAGATCCAGGCCCAGCGCCAAGGCGCCGCCGAGCGTCAGGATTTCACCCGCGTTCTGGCTCAACAGAAAGAAGACGACGTTCTGGAGGTTGGCATAGATCGTCCGGCCTTCTTCGACGGCAGCGACGATGGTGGCGAAGTTGTCGTCAGTCAGGACCATGTCGGCCGCTTCGCGGGCGACTTCCGTGCCGCTTAGTCCCATGGCCACGCCGATGTCGGCCCCCTTGAGGGCGGGTGCGTCGTTGACCCCGTCCCCGGTCATGGCCACGACCTGGCCCTGATTCTTCAGCGCCTCCATGATCTTGAGCTTGTGCGCGGGCGAGACCCGGGCGAACACCCCCGACTCCAGGGTAGCCTGGGCCAGGGCGCGCTCATCCATCCCTTCCACATCCGCGGCGGTCAGGGCCTCGCCATTTTCGGTGATGCCGACCTGCCGGGCAATGGCCAAGGCCGTAGCGGCATAGTCGCCCGTGATCAGCACCGGCCGGATACCGGCCCCGCGGGCCGCCGCCACCGCGCGGGCGCTTTCCTGGCGTGGCGGATCGATCATGCCCCACAGCCCCGCGAAGGTCAGGCCCTCCTCGACGTCCGATTCTTCCAGGCCCGCCTTGTCCGAAGGAAAAGCGCGATACGCGCCCGCCATCACTCGCATCGCCTCGCCGGCGAACTGGTCGGTGACCTCCTGGATCGCCCGGCGTTGCGGGTCGTCGAGTTCCACCCGCTCGCCCTCGCGCAGGATGTGCGAGCAGAAGTCGAGTATCCGGTCGGGAGCGCCTTTGACCAGCGCCTCGCGGCCCTGCTCGCCCTCGCAGGACAGGACGGCCATGTATTTACGGTCGGAGGAGAACGGAATCTCGGCGATCCGAGCGCACTTCTCCCGCATTACGTCGGGCTCCATGGCGGCCTTGCGCGCGACGACCAGCAGCGCGGCCTCACTGGGACTGCCCTCGGCGCGCCAGCCATTCTCCGCCTCCCGGATCTCGGCGTTGTTGGCCAGGGCGCCGATCCGTATCAGGCGGGCGAGCGCTGCGGGCATTTCCTTCAGCGGCTCGCCGGCTTCGGCTTGCAGTTCGCCTTCCGGCTGGTACCCTTCGCCGGACGCTTGGAACGTCTGCCCGCCAGCCCAGAGCTGGCGCACGGTCATCTGGTTCGCGGTGATCGTGCCGGTCTTGTCCGAGCAGATCACCGTGGTCGAGCCCAAGGTCTCCACGGCCGGCAGACGGCGGATGATCGCGTGACGGGCGGCCATGCGCCGCACCCCCAGCGCCAGGGTCACGGTGATGACTGCCGGCAGGCCCTCGGGGATGGCCGAGACGGCCACCGCCACGGCGAACAGCAGCATGTCGAGCGTTTCGTGACCCTGCAGGACACCGAGGCCGAAGACCACGCCCGCCAGCACGATGCCCAAGCCGCCGAGGATGATGCCCAGCTTGTGCATGCGCTTCTGCAGCGGCGTATGCTCCCGCCCGGTCGCGCGGACCTCCCCGGCGATGCGGCCCATCTCCGTCCGCATGCCCGTCGTGACCACCAGCGCTCGTCCCCGTCCGGCGGTAAGGCTGGTGGACATCCAGACCATATTCCTGCGGTCTCCGAGCGGGGCCTCGGGTTCCGTTGTTTCCACGCTCTTTTCGGCCGGCTCGGATTCGCCGGTCAGGGCCGACTCATCGACGCGCAAATCATCGCCGGATAGCAGGCGGGCGTCAGCCGCCACCCGGTCGCCGGTCTCGAGCACCAGCACATCGCCGGGCACAACCTCCCGGGCCTCAAGGTCCTGTTCCTGGCCGTCGCGGAGCACGCGCGCGTGCGGCGCCGACATCTTCTGCAAGGCCGCCAGCGCCCCTTCGGCGCGCCACTCCTGGACAAAACCCAGGATGGTATTGAGGACCACGACGCCGACGATGACTGCGGCGTCGATGGTCTTGCCCGCGATGAAAGACACGGCGGCGGCGGCAAGGAGCAGGTAAATCAGGGGGCTGTGCACCTGCCGTAGAAGCAGCCGCGCCGGGCTGCTGCTCTCCTCGGCCTGCAATACGTTCGGGCCCGCCTCGTGCAGCCGGAGACGCGCCTGATCGCCGGTCAGGCCGTCCTTGGACGATGCGATCCGTTCCAGCAGCTCCTCCATACGCAAGGCGTGCCAATGTGTTTTCTCCCGGTCAGCCTTCATGGTGAACGTTCCTCTTGCCAGTGGATGGCACGTGGCATTCGCTCGCGGAGGTCAAGCAAACGATGGGGGTTCATGAGCCCGTGGTTTGACGTGATTGCATACATGGGGAATTTTATTAAGCAACCGTGCGCAGGGGGCCAATCGGGCGCTCCCCGAGACCCGGCCTCCAAAACCCTGACCCGGGGCGCCGCGGCCTGTTTGCGGAGTCGCCGCGCGGGCAGGTAGAGATCGCGCGCGTCAGCTCCTGCGCGGCGCTTCCGGGTTTGCGTGGGGATTAATCTGTTCATTTCTTCCGTGAGAGATCAGGGGCGTTGTCGAATTCCGCCGCAAGGCGGTGAAGCGGGTCGCGTAAGCGTACCCGAGCAAGGGGGGCGATCAAGAGTTCGATATAAAGTGTGGCGATGAAGTGGGATCCCGTGCCTCCGGCTCGATGAAGTTCACGGCAAAGAGTACGATGGAGTTATACCGTCGGAGTTTACGAGGCAGTTCACGAAACAGTTCGTGCGCGGCCCACTCTTAATCGCAACGCTTAACCGTCGACACGTAATCGCCACCCTTGCTCGGATACGCTTACGCGATCGCCTTCCATCGAAACCCATCCGAGGAATCGCTCAAGAGCAGAACCAAAATCCCGCCCCTCCTCCAGAGATTCGAGTGTAGGAGTACGTGTACGAGTACGGATTTCATCCCTCATCCTGCGCGCGCTCTCTCCCTCCAATCTCCGCTGAGCCGCCGCCGGGATCTGCGACTCAGGGGGACGATGAGGAACGGCGAGAGCGTTCATCCCCACGAACTCCTACACCTACTCCTACACGCCGATCACTTCATTCATTCGGCAGAATGTACAGTAAAGAATCCCCCCGGAAACCCGGAAGGACCTCCTGCGCCCACATCGTCCGGAAGCCAGCCTTCCTCGGGTCCGGCGCGCATGCGGGCGCGCGGGCGAATGCCCGGGCCGCCGGGGTGCGGCTGAGGCTACTGTTTTCCGAGGCGCGAAATCAGGGCAAGCCGGACAAGCGGGGAGCAAGCGGGGCTGTATCTTCAGGACCAGGGCTCTGACCGGCCGGCAAACGGCC
>JAIPIQ010000171.1 GCA_021734645.1 Fidelibacterota bacterium
CGTCGGGGCCGGGGCACCCCGCGCCGGACCACGGGCGGGGGCGGAGTCGAGGCGTATACCTCGGCGGCCGATTGCGCCACCGGGGTCATTACGGGCCGGGGCGGTGGGGGCGGGGGTGCGGGGGCGACGGGGGCGCCCAGGCTTTCGAGAAACTCCCGGAGCTGGCGTTCCCGCGCTGCGGCGTCGGCCTCATCTTCCCGCTCCTCCTCCGGGGTACGCAGGGCGCGTTGGGGAGCCGCTTCCGCGGCCCGCTTCTTCTTCTTGGGACCGCCAATCGCATTGGCAATGGCCACGCCGACCATGATCAAAATCTAGATCAGGTCTCCGGCATCAGCACGTATGATCGGCAGGGTCATGGGCGGGGTCGGGGGCGAGCCGGACCGGCTCGCCCCCGCCTTTCCGGGTTAGGATTTAATCTGGGGTCCTTTGGACTCGTCGCTCTTCGAGATGGACTCGCGCATGGCGCTATCCGCCAGGATATTCTGCATCCGGTAGAAGTCCATCACGCCCAGATTACCGGAGCGGAAGGCTTCGGCGATGGCCAGAGGCACCTGGGCCTGGGCATCCACCACGCGCGCCTGGGCTTCCTGCACCTTGGCCCGCATTTCCTGCTCGGCGGCAATCGCCATCGCCCGGCGGCCCTCGGCCTCGGCCTGGCGCATTTTCTTATCGGCATCGGCGCGCTCGGTTTCGAGTTTGGCGCCCACGTTGGCCACATCGGCGCAACCGGCCACGCTCACATCGGCGATATCAATCGAAACAATCTCGAAGGCGGTCTGGGCATCCAGGCCGCTGTCCAGCACCTTGCGGCTGATCTTGTCCGGGTTCTCGAGCACGTCCTTGTAGGTCGGCTGGGAGCCGATGGCGCTGACGATCCCCTGCCCCACGCGGGCAATGATCGTATCTTCCGTGGCGCCGCCCACCAGGCGGTCGAGATTGGCGCGCACGGTCACCCGCGCCTTGACCAGCAGGCGAATGCCGTCCTTGGCCACGGCATCGAGCATCTGGGTGCCCTTGTTGGGATCCGGGCAATCAATCACTTTCGGGTTGACGCTCGTGCGCACGGCGTCCTGCACGTCGCGGCCCGCCAGGTCAATCGCGGCGGCGCGCTGGAAGATCAACTCGATATTGGCCTTATCCGCGGCGATCAGGGCCTGGACTACTTTGATCACATTGCCGCCGGCCAGGAAATGGGCTTCGAGCACATCCGTGCCGAGGGGAATGCCGGCCTTCACGGCGCGGATGCGGGCGTCCACGATCAGGGTCGGGTTGACCCCGCGCAGTTTCATGCCCACGAGACTGAAAAGGCTGACGGGGGCCTCCGACATGAGGGCTCGCACCCAGACCTTGATAAAGTAGAAAAACAGGCCCAAAACGATCAGTACCGCCACCGCGGCGATCAGGGCCAGGAATCCAGCAAAGTTCATCTCTCTTCCTCCTTATTATCCAGCGCCGTCGGAGGCGCCGGTTGTTTATCTCCAACGATTACAACCCATTGCGACTTCACGCCGGACAGCGCGCGCAAAACAGCGCCCAGGCCGACCAACGCCGCGATCCAACCGATCAGTTCACCTAGCAAGGGTAACAGGCCGGCCAGGAATAGCAAGGCCAATCCGAACAAACTCAAGCCCAGGCGCCGACCGAGGGTCTCTTCCGGCTTTGCGCCGCGCAGGGCGCTGCCCAGGGCATAGGCCGCGGCGATCTGTCCGAGATAGAGCCCGGCCAGCCACAGGGCGCCCAGCAGGGCCGCCAGGGGCAACCCCACGATGGATACCGCAGCCACGAGCGCCAGCAGAGGCAACAGAATAAATGCCAGGGATCCGATCAGGGCCGTCTTCCAGAAACCGGCCAGCAGCACGCCGCGCGCGCCGACCGCCAGGCCGGGGGCCCCCGCCTGCCACAGCACAGCCACCAGGAGCGCGGCCAGCAGGAAATAGGATTGCGTCATGGCCCGGGTGGCCAGGGTCGGCGCGGCGCGTCCGGCGAAGGGTGACGGCGCCGCGCGCAATTCGCCCTTGATCTCGGCCTGGGCGCCCACGATCAGCTCCCGGTTGTCCGGCAGCGTATACACCAGATCGCCGGCGATCCGGGTGCGGGGCTGCACGACGATATCCGCGGCGATCAGGCGGACGTTGCCGCCCACGTCGGCGGCCAGGGTAACCTGCTGGGCATAGACCCACAGATTGCCGCGGATGAGGCCCTCGACCAGCACCGTATCGCCCATGAGCAAGACATCGCCGGCCACTTCGTTGGCGGCGCCCAAGGCCAGCGTGGGGCCGGCGGCCATCAGCGTGCCGGCAATGCGCGCCTCCACGGCGGCATTCCGGGCCGCCAGCAGCCGCGCATGCCCGGCCACTTCGCCGCTTGAGCGGATCACCGGCGCAAAACACCACAGATCCCGGCCCAATGTGCCGGTCAGTTCCGCCAGCTCGGAGGCCGCCAGAAACAAATCATCGCTGACGGTTCCGGCCACCCGGGCCTGATCAGCATAGCGCCAGGCCGGGCCGGCGATGACTTCCTCGCCGGCAACATCCCAGGCCTCCATCTGCTCGAAGGTCGTACCAGCGGCCAGCATTCCAGGCAGGAGCAGCAGGCCGAGCGCCAGAATCCACGGGCTGGGTCGTGCCCGCATCAGGCCGCCCCTCCGGCGGGCGGTGAAGCCGGCCGCACGGTGACATGACTGCCGCGGGCGGTGACGATGACAACCGCCGAGTCCTTGGGAATCCACTGGCCATCGGCGACCACATCCACCCGCCGTCCCGCAAACAGCGCGATGCCGCCGGGGCGCAAGTCGGTGACCGCCTGGCCGGTCTGTCCCAGCAGATCGCCCGCCACATCCATCACCTTGAAATCCGCGCCATTACGTTTCAGAGAAAGTCGGCGGCCGGCGGGCGACTTGGGAAAGAGGCGCACGCCGATGAACAACACAACGCCCACAAGGCAAACAATCAGCAGTAACGCCAGCACCCCGCCCTCGGGGCCAAAAACGGAAAACGCGCTGACGATGGCCAGGATCAGTGCCCCGCCGCCCAGGGTACCCAGCACCCCGCCGGGTACGAAGACCTCGGCCAGGATCAAGCCCACACCCAGCACTACCCAGAAGGCAAACAGCATCATTGAGTCCATTGCGCAGCTCCTTCGCGCTAAAGACTGTAGATTAGGACCAAAACGGCCCTAAGTCAAATAAAGATAATGGGCGGTGGCGGGGGGCACATTCCGGAACACGCGCCGTCGCCCGCGCTGGTAGCGCGCCATGTACTCGTCCAACACCGCCGCTGTTTCCCGGGCGCGCCGCCGCTGCGCCGCACTCGAAAAGCACATTTTGAAGGGCCGCAGGCAGGGGTATTCGAAAAAGGTCATTGACCCCCCCGGCGTCAACAGCCCGAACAGGCAACCGAGAATCTGCGCGGCCAACTCCGCGGGGAAGTTATTGAAGGGCAGGCCGCAGATAATGTGATCGTAGGGCGCCTCCGCGGCAAACGACTCGACCGCCCCGTGAAAGAGGCGCATCTGGCCCGCTGCCCGCTGGAATAACGGCTCGGCGGCAAAACGCCGCTCGAGCAGCTCGACAAAACGGGCGTTCAGCTCAATCAGATGAAAACAATCGTCGGCCCGCAGTTGCCGGACGATCTCCGCGGTGACCGAGCCCGTGCCCGGCCCCACTTCCAGAATGCGCGCGGGTCCCGGCGCGCGGCCGCGCAAGGGCTGGGTCAGCGCCCGCGCCAAATAGCGGCTGCTGGGGGTCACCGATCCCGTGGCCTCAAATTTGTCCCGGAATTCCCGGAAGAAAATTTTGCATTCGCCCCAACGAGTACTCATGATTTTGCCTATACTTCAGCGCGCCGCGATGCGGTCGGCCGTCCAGGCGTGGAGGTTCCGGACCGTGGCGCCCCAGGCGTCGCGGTCGTTGCGCAGGCGGCAGAAGGCGCCAAAGAGTCCGTAGAACCACTGGGTGAACCGCTCGATCTGGCCCATGCGTTCCATGAAAACGGCCTGGGCATCATGCAGATCTTCGGGTTTGGGCAGGGACAGCCCGCTGAACGTGAATTCGTCGGCATTGACCTGGGCGCCGACCATCAGGCTGCTGTCACCGAGCGTCAGGCGGCAGCCCCGCAGCTTCTTGCCGCCCATCAGGGCGGTCTTGGCTTCGGCACTCTGGACGGGTTGCCCGTTGCGCAGAACCATGCTATGGGCGCCGCGGCCTTCGAAGGCAAAATGCAGCGGGCCCTCCACAAGGATATTGACGGGCGCGCCTTTGGGCAGGGCGAGTTCGCCCAGGGTTTCGCCGACGAACCACAGCCAGGTGATGAAGTCGCGCCCGGCCTGCAATTCCATGTCGGCGTCTGGCATTTCCGGCGAATAGCTGGTGGGATCCCAATCCATGGGGCTGGTCTGGAAATACTCGCGGGCGGCCGTATCGGGGGTAAGGGGCAGCGGCGCGAAATCGAAAATGGGCAGCAGGCGTTGGGTCAGTAGATCGCTATGGCGGACCGAGAGCGCATCGCTGAACAGCAGGGCTTGATCGGGACGGTGGACCCAGGCCAGGGCGCGCAGTTGGGGGGGCATGCGGCTCAGCAGGCGTTCGCCGACCTCGCGGCGCAGGTCGGCGCGCTGCTGGCGGTTCAGGGGCGCCTGATCCTGGGCGGCGCGCTGGGCGATTTCCTCGAGGGCCACCTCGGCCCGCAGGAGGGTCGGCGGCACTTTGCGGCGGGCCTCGCGCAAGGCCAGGCGCAGGTATCCGCCGTACTGGGCCGTGCGGTCGTTGATGTCCGTATCGAGCAAATGGCGGCCGGTGACCCAGCCGTAGACCGGCTCGGCGCCCGCCTGCTCGATGGGCGGCGCCTTGTGGGCCGCCAAGCGCCCGATGACATCATCCGGCACCGCGCGCGGCATGGAAAAAACCCGCAAACTGACTGGACCTCGCTCAAAAGCCATGAATCACTCCCTTTTCGTCTGTGATGCGCCGACGGCCGCGCCCGCCCCGAAATCAGGCCGGTATCTCCCCTACGCTTCAGCCGTTCAGATGCTCCGTCAGGATGTAGGCAATCTGCGGCGCGATCAGCTTGGGTTCGAGGAGAAAGGCGTCGTGCCCCTTGTTCGAATGCACGGTCACATGCTCGACCTCGGCGCCGGCGGCGGTCAGCGCCGCCACCAGGTTGGCCTGATCCTCGGGATAAAAACACACGTCCGAATCCACGCTGAAGATCAGGAAATGCTGGTCGCGGCAGGGGGCGAACAAATCCGCCGGAGCCTGTTCGAGGCGCTGATCATAGAGGGTGAACCGCTGCCAGAAATTGAGAATACACAGGTAGCTGTTGGCATCGAAGCGTTTGACGAATTTTTCGGCCTGGTGCAGCAAATAGGATTCGACGGGATGGGTCAGGGCGTATCGCTTGCCCCGGTCGGCGGTTGACAGCACCTCGTTGCGCGCGCGCTGGCGCATGACGCTGAGATCCACGAAGGTCTTGTGGGAAATCATCCGGGCCAGGCGCAGGCCGGTCACGGGACCCGGCCCGTCGTAATAATCGCCCCCGTTATAGGCCGGATCTTCCTCGATCACGCAAATCTGTTCAAAATTGTGGATGCGTTGCAGAAGATCCACTTCAAAGGCCGAGGCGATCGGGATCACATGCCGCACGCGCTGGGGATAATTCCGGGCCAGCATCAGGGCCAGCATGCCGCCCAGGCTGCCGCCGATGACCGCCTGCAACATGGGGATTTCGAGCGCATCAAGCAGCGCCACCTGGCTGTTGACCACGTCTTCGGCCCGCAGGGTGGGAAAGGAAGATCCGTAGGGCCGGCCGGTGGCCGGATTCAGGGAGGCGGGCCCGGTTGACCCGTAGCAGCCACCGAGATAGTTGGCGCAGATGACGAACAGATGGCTCGTATCGAGGGCCTTGCCGGGACCGATGAAGGCGTGCCACCAGCCGCGGCGGCACTCTTCGGTCCACAGGGCCTCCACGCCGGGCACCGCCGGGTTATAGCCGGCCGCATGCTGACTGCCGGAAAACGCATGAAAGAGCAGCACGGCGTTATCGCGCGCGGGCGACAATTGGCCGTAGGTTTCATACGCCAGCACCGCCGATTCCAACACCCCGCCTGCCTGCAAGACAAACGGCCGCCCCGGCGTGGCCAGCGTCAAAAACTGGGTCTGGACGGTATTCATCCCGCGCCCGCGCGTATGCGCTCCTGCTCGCCGGCGGCCGCCGCGCGCAAACGAGCCCCGGCCGCGCGATAACTGGTATCGAGTTCCTGCAACGCGGCGCCATCCTGCGCCGTGCGCGCCGCGGCCACCCGCGCCTGATGCATGATGTCCAACTCCGCCAGATCCGCCTTAAGCTTCGCGCTGA
>JAIPIQ010000172.1 GCA_021734645.1 Fidelibacterota bacterium
CTTCTTCCCCGTGCGCGGCGGCAACATCCGGGTGCAAGTGGATCCCAGCGTGCCGGCCTACGAACGCCTGGCCCGCTCGGCGGCCTACGGACATGATGTCCTTGTGCGCGGCCCGCTGTTGTCCGCCGCCCCGGCCCGCAATCCCGGCGGCTTTGTTCAACAGCTCTTTCTGCGCAATCATCACGTCTTCGGCAGCATGCGCCTGCGGGGCGATGCGCGGGCCGACGCCCCGATCGCCATCCTGCACCCGGACGGCGCCCCGCCGCGGCGGGGGGCCTGGATCGTTTCCGCCTCGCTGGCCTTGCGCGACCGCTTGCTGCGGGTCATCAAGCTGACGGTTCCCTATCCCGACTCCGCGTTTCTGGGGGCGGTCAGCCTGGGCCTGCGTTACGGATTGCAGGATGTGCGCTGTCCGTTTCCGGGAGACGAGGGGACCTGCGGCCGCCTGGTGGCGGAGGAATTCCGGCACGCTGGCATCAACCATGTGCTGGCGGTATCCGGCTTGCACGTCACGATCCTGACCATATTCTTCGTCGCGTTGTTTTCCTTGCTGCGCATCTCGCGCAGGGCCTACGTGCCGGTGGTGATTGCCGTCCTGGTGATCTTCGCCATCATCACCGGCGCCCGGCCCTCGACCCTGCGGGCGGTCATTATGAACGGCCTGTTCCTGCTGACGTGGGGCTACCTGGGGCAAGGCTTGCGGGCCAGTGTCCTGCTGGGCGCGCCGGTGGCGGCGTTTCTGATCCTGCTGCAGAATCCGGCCATGTTGGTGGATCCCTCCTTCACACTGTCGTTCGGGGCGATTCTGTCCTTGGCCCTGTTGACGCCGCCCTTCCAGGCGCTGCTCAACCGCCTGCACGGCAATGATGCGCTGGTGGCCCTGCTGCTCTGGGCGCTCTTGACCGCCGCCACGATCATGCAGTGGGCCCTCCTGCTGACCTGGCGCTTCTGGGTGCCGGCGGTGCTGTTTGGTGTGGCGCTCACGCGCCTGGGCCGCTGGGCCGCGCGCCGGGGCTGGGATCCCCTGGGCCCGCGGGGCTTCGTTGATCTGCCCATCGGTATCAGTTCTTTCCTGGCCGCCCAACTGGGGATCCAGGTGGGGATGATGCTGCCCCTTTCGGCCTACTATTTTTTCCGTTGGCCGGTGGCGGGGGCCTACGCCAACCTGGTGGCCATTCCCCTGATCGGCGTGATTCTGCAATGGGGCATCCTGGCTGGCCTGCTGGGCCTGATTCCCGTCATCGGCCTCTACCCCGCACTGTTGCTGAATGCCGCCAATTACCTTGCCATTCGCGGCTTCCTCTGGATCGGGCATCTCTCCGCGACGGTGTTTCCCTGGCCTTTCCTGCCCCGCCCCAGCGAGGCCACCCTACTCTGCTGGTACGCCCTGCTGGCGATCTTTATCTGGCGGCGCCCCTTGCGCGCGCGGCTGCACCCCCGCCTGCGCCGCGCCACCGGCCCCGTCCTGGCCGCCCTGGCCCTGCTCCTCGCCGCCGGCATTGCCGTGACCTGGCTGGGTCCCCGCCATCCTGCCGGTCGCCTGCGCCTGACCCTGCTGGATGTCGAGTACGGCAGCGCCCTGCTGATCCAGACCCCCGATGGGCGCGCGGTGCTGGTGGACGCCGGCCCGGCCAGCCAGGAACCGATCCCCCGTAATGCCGCCGAGCGCACGATCCTTCCCGTCCTCTCCCACCTGGGCCTGCAACGCCTTGATGGCCTGATCCTCACGGCCCTCCGCCCGGAACGCGTCGGGGGCGCGGCCTACCTGCTCGACCATATGCCCGTGGATCATCTCTGGCTGCCCGCCGGCCTGGCCGACCTTGAGCCGGCAACCGGCCGCGCCGCCGCCGCCCGCCAACTGGGCCTCGATCGCCATCCGGACGCCGCCGCGGAAACCGCCCTCGATATGCTCTTCAGCGGCTCCGATTCCCTCGCGGCGGCCCTCGCGCGCAGGCGCCCCGCCCCGCTCACGCGCTGGGCCGGCGTCGTCACCCGCGCGGCCCCCCTCGCAGCCGGCGCCACCCTCTACGCCAGCTCCCATGACGGCCAGCCGTTTGCCATCGAAGTCCTTGCCGACGGACGCGGTCCCGACACCCCCTACCCCTCCGAGGACCACTCCGCCGTCCTGCGCATCCGCTATGGCGCGTTTGCGGTGCTGATCGGCGGCGCGCTCCATTTCAACGGCCAACGCCAACTGCTGGCCGCCGTCCCGGCAGACCGCTTGCGGGCCGATGTCTTGATCTACCCCGGCCAGACCACACAATATCCCGCCGCCGATGAAGATGACTCGAAGGCCGCCACCCTGCACGCCTTGGACTCCGCCACCGCCCCCCTGCTGGCCGCCGTCAAGCCATCCTGGATCCTGCACGCCTTCGGCAATCCGCGCCCCATCCTGGGCGTTCACGGCCGCTCCGCCCTCCGGGCGCGGGAACTGACCCTGCGCTTCCTGGCAGACCGTTTCCCACCCGAACGCCTCCTGAGCACCGACCGCCACATGGCCCTTTTCGTCGAATCCGATGGCCGCTCGCTCCAGGTGTTCAGCCAGCGCGACCGGTTGACCCAGGCCGCCGAAGCCGACGCCGACGACGAAGTGAGCGACCTCGAAGTCGGTTTCTAGCACCATCGCGCGCCGGTTGGCGCCTTCCGGTCGGGCGCAGGACTTCGGCCTTGCCTTTCCGCCCTCTTCCACCAAGATGTGTCGCAGTATGAAACGCTCGCAATGCACCGGCGCCCGCGCGGCGTCCAGCCGCCAGGCCCGTCTTTCGATCGTGCGGTTGAATGCCATAGACCGGCGGCTGCGTTGGACCATCCGGTGTGGCTGCGTGTGGCTGGCGCTGGCGCTATGGGGCGGGCCCGAAGCGGCGCGCGCCCGGGCCGGGGCGTTTGATTGGGCGGCGGTCCCGGAAATCCATCCGGGCATCCAGCATGCCTTTGTCGCGGTGACGGATCCCCGGCCGATGAAGATCAACGTCTTGCGCGTGAATCTGGAGAATGCCCGCCTCCGGTTTCACGCCACAGGGCGGCACCCGGACTGGGGACAGGCCATGGCGGCGTATCCCGAACTGACCATCCGCACGGGACGGCAGCGCACCCGCGACTACCTGATTGCCCGGCGCGCGGAGGGCTTGAATATGGTCGCGGCCGTGAATGCCTCCGGCTGGCGCCCGTGGAATGAACTCAGCCGGTGGCGCAAGGAAATCCAACCCTATCCGTATGCCGATCAGCTGGGCCTGACCATATCGGACGGCGTCCTAGTCTGCGAAAGTCCTGGCCGGCCCTCGCTGATCTTCGACCGGGACGGAAGGCCCAGCCTGCGGCTGGCGCCGCCCAATGCGTCCCGCGCGGATATCCGGGTCGCGGTATCCGGTCAGATTTTCGTCTTGAGAAATGGCAAAGCGGAGGGACGGAACACCCGGGCGGAGCCCCGGACGGGATACGGTCTGTCCGCCGACGGGCGCCAGGTGTTCTTGATGACCATTGATGGCCGCCGGACGGGCTACAGCGAGGGAGCGACCCATCGCGAAGTGGGCGAGTGGCTGCGACATTTCGGCGCCTGGGAAGGCCTGAACATGGACGGCGGCGGCTCGACCACGCTGGTGCTGCTGTCGCCGGATCAAAGCCGCGCCCGTATCGTGAACCGCCCCAGCGGCCTCTGGGGCGCCCGCGCCGTCGGCAGCAACCTGGGAGTATACTATGAGCACCCGCCACAAACCGTCCCCTGATCATCCGCGGGCGGACATCGGCCCGGCGGGAACGCCGGACACGGATTCCGTAACGGCGAACGACGATGCCAGAGCGCCGCTGAATCACCCGCCGGGCCAACTGGTGATTCCCGCCGATGCGGCGCCCCCGCGGCTGACCCTGTTGGCCTATGGCGCCCAGGGCTTCGAAGAATCGCCCGTCACCGATCTCGCGGCCGTTGCCGCCCGGCGGGGGCATTTCCCCATCCTGTGGTTGAACGTGGATGGCTTGGGGGACGCAGACCTGCTCGGGCGCATCGGGACCATGTTCAACATTCATCCCCTGGCGCTCGAGGACGTGGCCAACCGGCATGAACGGCCCAAGGCAGACGTGTATCCGCACGGCCTGCTGATCGTATTGCGCATGCTGCGCCGTAGCGAGGACCGGTTTATCAGCGAGCAGATCAGCATCGTCCTGGGGCCGGATTTCGTGGTGACCTTTCAGGAAGTCCCCGGCGATTGCCTCGGCCCCTTGCGCGACCGCCTGCGCCAGGGGCGGGGCCGGGTGCGCACCCAGGGCGCGGACTATCTGGCCTATGCGATTCTGGATGCCATCGTGGATGGCTACTACCCGGCCCTCGAGCGCATCGGCGACCGCATTGACCTGCTCGAAGACCACATCCTCACGGCCCCGGGCCAGGATCTGGTAAAGGCCATCCAAGCCGTCCGGCGCGAGTTGCTCGGCTTGCGGCGGGTGGTCTGGCCCGTGCGCGAAATGCTCAACCACCTGCTGCGGGATGCCGCTTCGCATTTCGCCCCGGATACCATCCTCTTTCTGCGCGACTGCTATGACCATACCATTCAGGTCATGGATGTCCTCGAAACCCAGCGGGAACTCAGCGCCGGCCTGATGGAAAGCTATATGTCCAGTGTCAGCAACCGCATGAATGAGATCATGAAAGTGCTGACCATTTTCGCCGCCATTTTCATTCCCCTGACGTTTCTGGCGGGCATCTACGGCATGAATTTCGACCCGGCGCTGTCTCCCTGGAACATGCCGGAGCTGCGCGCGCGTTATGGCTATCCCGCCACGCTGTTCGGCATGCTCGTGGTGGCCCTCGGCATGCTATCCTACTTCTATCGCCGGGGGTGGCTGGGCTCGAATCAGGCGCGCCGGGCCGCCCGCCGGGCGCTCATCGAGCGTCCCCGCGCGCCGCGGCGCTGGCACGAGCTCACTCGCGGGTGAGCCCTTCGGCAAACAAGGGCAGGATCTGCTCGCGCAGCACGGCATCGAGCTGAAACAGGACAAACCCGCGGGCGCCCAGTTCGCGGGCCGTCTGCACCTGGGTCAGCGCGCCCAAACCATCCAACTGCGTGGCCGAAGCGGTGATGCCCAGGCCGGGATACAGGCGACCGGCCGCTCCCGGCAGCGCGACCTGGCGCGCGACCAGCTCCCGGAATTCGCGGGCGTCGGTGGTGTAATTCATGGGGCACACGAAATCCACCAGATCCTGGGCCAGCCACGCGCCCCAATCCTGGCCAATGGAAACCCGCGTCTCGGGATAATTGCCAAAGACCGCCACGGACAGCTTGACGTCGGGCGCGGCCGCGCGCAGGGCGGCGCGCACCTCCGCCAGAAAGCTCGTGATTTGGGCGCAGCGCCAGGCGGTGAACTCGGCGTGCCGCGCGCCGCCCGGCAAAATGGCCGCCGGCCATGGGTCCATAGCCCCGCCCCGGTCCGCCGCGAACGACCGCCGGGTGGCGGCGTCATAGCCTGCTGCGCCCGTGGGATAGCGAATGTAATCGAGGTGCACGCCGGCCACATCATATTGGGTGGCCAACTCGATGACCGCCGCCAATTCGGCCGCGCGATTGCGCGGATCCGCGGGATTCAGCCAGGGGGAAGCCGCCGGCCCGTCATCACCGATCAGGCGTCCCGCGCGCCGCAAGGCCCGGATCAGATCCGGCTCGGCCGCGGTCAGATTCCAGCAAATCTTCCAGGCATGCACGGCCAGCTTTTCCCGGTGGGCCGCCTGAATGGCCGCCGCCAGCAGGTCACCGTACTGCGCGAAGCGCGCCGAGCGCGGCCAGGCGGCGCCCGCGTAATGAATTTTTCCCGGCCAGGCTACGTTTGACAGCACGGCATTGAAGCCGAAGCCTTTCAACTCGCGGCAGGTACGCCGCCAGTCGCCATCATGCCAGCCCAAGCCATCGTGATCCCACACCCCCCGGAATTCCCCGGCGACGGGCTGCAAGGACTGCGCCAGGGCATGGGTGAAATGCTCGCCGGCCGCCCGGGCCGCCAGGTCGGCCGCGCGATAATCCCCCGCCTGGTAGGCCCGCACCGCCTCGGCATGCGCCGCCAGCGCCGCAGCCACCTGCTGCTCCACCGCCGCGCGTCCCGGCGCCGCCTGCGCCTGGGCCCGCACCCGCGCCGCCAGTTCCGCGGGCTGGGCCGCGCCGCCCAGCGATCCCGTTTCCTGGATCCGCCGCCAGGCCGCCCGCCCCCATAATTCCGGCACCGCCGCGGCCATCAACCCCAACAACATATCCCGCTTACGCCCCCCATCATCCGGCAAGAGCACATGACTCATCCAGAAACCCTGAGGCGAAGCAACCCAGGCGGCGTGGCCCGTGCGCCGACCATCGTCATCCAGC
>JAIPIQ010000173.1 GCA_021734645.1 Fidelibacterota bacterium
AATTTTTCGAGCGGCTGCGCGCCGCGGGGATTTCGGTCATTTGGACGGATCTGGACGCGTTGCCGGATTCCAACCGCTGGTATGCGGATCCGGCCCGCTTCTGGGGGGGGCTGCTCGGGCGTTGGCCGTGGGGCCGGCGTTGGTTGAGCCGGCGCTTGTGGCCCAATGTGCTGAACCGGGACGGCCCGCGCCTCAGCAGTGCGCAGTTGGGTCGCCTGCTCCTGTTCAAGGCCAATCATCGCAAGCTGATCATCAGCGACGATGCCGGGGGCGGCTGGCATCTGCTGGTGACGAGTCTCAATCCGGCCGATGGCGGCGCCGCGCACCATAATACGGCTTTGCACGTGCAGGGGGCGCTGGCGCGGGCCGTCCTGCACGCGGAATGGGCGGTGGCCGATTGGTCGGCCCAACGTTCCGGGCAGGTGCTCGAACGAACGCCGGGGCAGGCGCGCCGGGATTTGACCCGGTTGCGGGAACTGGCCGGAGAGGCCGACGGCCCGCCGCCGCCGGCCGGCGGGACCGCGCCGCGGGCGACCTGGCTGACCGAGGGGGCCATTCAGGGCGCTCTGCTCGAACTGCTCGAGGCGACCGGGCCAGGCGACCGCATTCGCGCCGCCCTGTTCTATCTCAGTGATCGTCAGGTTGTCCGGGCGCTACAGGCTGCCGCGCAACGGGGCGCCACCGTACACGTGCTGCTGGATGCCAACCGCGACGCGTTCGGCCGGCGGAAGAACGGCGTGCCCAATCGGCCGGTCGCCCGGGAGTTGATGCGGACCCAGGCCGGCCGGACCGGTCGGCTACAGGTGCGTTGGGCGGAGACCCGCGGCGAGCAGATGCACGCCAAGACCCTATTGATCACCGGTCCCCATGAGACCGCGCCGCGCCTGTTGCTCGGATCCGCCAACTGGACGCGCCGGAACCTGGACAACCTGAACCTCGAAGCCAATCTATTGATCGAGCAGGATGCGGCGGCGGCCTGCGCCGCCTGGTTTGATGCGGTCTGGGAAGACCAGGGCGCCTGGATTCGCAGTCAGCCTTATGAAGCGCTGGCCGTGCGGGGCTGGCGCGCGGTTTGGCTGACGGGGCTCTATCGTTTTCAAGAGGCTACGGGGCTCTGCACGCACTAGCGACGGTTCAGATGCGGCCCGTGGAATAGGCCAGGAGGAAGGCCAGGCTGCACAGGCCCCAGGCGGCCATCCAGATGCCGGTCCAGCGGGCCGAGGCCGGGCGGCGCGCCGTCAGCGACAGGAGCAGCACCCCCGGGGCGAAGACGCGCAGATAATCGAGATGATACCCGTGGATCTGCATACGGGAGGTCAGGAAAAGAACAAGGTAAACCCACGCGGAGGGGGCCAGGAAATGCAGGGCGGACCGGGTTGACGCCAGCCAGGTCAGGCGCAGAAGGCTCAAGCTCAGCAGCACCCAGGCCGCGGCATCGTAGGCCCACTTGACGCTGAATGGCCCCCCGGCCAGTGCACTGAGCTTGGCGACAACTCCCTGGCCGGGCCAGGAAAAATTTTCGAACAGGCCGGTGGTGCTGCCGGAGGGCGGCAGGTACCAGAGCACAAAGGCATTCCAGGCCAGAACGGGCAGGCTGCCCAGGGCCAGCCAGCCGACGGCCCGGAACCGGCGGCGGAGCAGCAGGGGCAGGGCGAGGGCGCCGATGGTTGCCAGCATGGTTTCATGGGTCAGGCCGGCCAGCGCCAGGCAGGCGGCGAGCAGCCGGTACCGTTGTTCGAGGAAGGCCGTCAGGGCGGCGGTCAGGAGCAGCGCGGCGAGCAAATCGGCAGTGGTCAGCAACAGCGCGCTCCAGTAGCCGGGGATCAGCAGCAGGCAGAGGCCCCAGGCGGCGGGCGACGACGGTCAATGCGACCAGGCAGAAGCCGTTGAGCAGGACCAATGCGTAGGGGATGGCGCCGACGAGTCCGCGCTATGTGCCGTCGGAACGGCTGGCCAAGCTCCTGGACGATCTACCGCGGAGTCCGCCGCGGGTCGGGGTTTTTCAAGATGCGGCGGTTGACGATGTGCGGGCCTGGCTCGAGCGTTTGCCGCTGGATATTGTGCAGCTCCATGGCCGGGAGACGGTGGCGGATATCGAACGGTTGGGCCCGGCGCGTTGTTGGAAAATGTTTTCGCTGGAGCGGGCGGCCGATCTCGAGCCGTTGATGGGCAGTCCCGCCGCGCTGGTTCTGGTGGATACCGTGCGCGGCGCCGTGCGCGGGGGCACGGGGCAGCCGGGCGACTGGGATTTGGCGGCGCGGGCGGCGCGGCGGCGGCCGCTGGTGCTGGCGGGGGGGTTGCGGCCGGCGAATGTGGCCGAGGCCATCGGCCGGGTGCAGCCGGCCGGGGTAGACGTTTCCAGCGGCATCGAGGCCGCCCCGGGCCGCAAGGATCACGAGCTGCTGCGGGCGTTTTGCGAGGCGGTCAAGTCGGCGGTGGCGGGCGCCAGGACGTCATGATGTCGGCGGCGGGCCGGCCGGCGCGCAGCAGGGCGGCCATGCGCTGCATGGGTTGGTCCACGTGCGCGAAGAACATGCGGTAGCCCGGGCAGAGGTAGTTCCAGCCCGGATCGCCGGTGGGGGCGGTCAGGAAGCGGTGCTTGGGGCATTCCCCATGGCAGGCGAAGAGATAGGGGCATTGGCGGCAGTACCGGGGCAGGCTGGCGGCCTTGGCCCGCCCGAAGGCCCGCTGCGCCGCGCCGCGCACGATCTCCCCCGGATCATCCGTCAGGATGTTGCCCCGCCGGTATTCCGGATAGACGAAATGATCGCAGGCGAAGATTTCCCCGTCGTGCTCGATAACCATGGCCTGGCCGCATTCCGTGGCGAACGAACAGAGGCTCGGTTCCATTCCCATCCAGGCACTCAGGGCCACATCGAAGAGATTGACGAAAACACGGCCGACATCGCGCTGGACCCATTCGTCGAAAATCGCGCACAGGAAACGGCCCCAATCGTCTGGCTTGACTGTCCAGCCCGTGACCGCCGTTTCGGCTTCGGGGGCATCAAGATGCGGCGGCACGCCCAAGCGCAGCCCCAGGGCCCGCGCGCCGTCCTCCGGCTTACGTTCCACGATAGGGATCAGTTGAATGAATTCGACGCCGGCGCCGCGCAGAAACCGGTAGACCTCGAGGGGGGCGGGGGCATTGCGGGCCTGGACGCTGACCAGCACGTTGTATTCGACCCGGTGGCGTTGCAACTGTTCAAGGGCGCGCATGACGCGGGCGTGGGTGGGGCGCTCGCGGACGTCGCGCCGGTAGAGATCGTGCAGCCGGGCTGGGCCATCCAGGCTCAGGCCCACCAGAAAATGGTGTTGGGCCAGAAAAGCGGCCCATTCATCATTCAGCAGGATGCCGTTGGTCTGAAAGGAGTTGGTGATGCGTTTGCCGGCGGCATAGTGGGCCTGCAAGCGCACGGCTTCGCGGAAAAAGTCCACGCCCATGAGAGTCGGTTCGCCCCCCCTGCCAGGCGAACGTAATTTCGGGGACGTCCTGGCACTCAATCGTTTTGCGGATATAGGCATCCAGCACCTCCGGCGACATGCGCAGACGCTGACCCTCCGGGAAAAGCCGCGCCTTCTCCGTGTAGAAGCAGTAGTGGCAGCGCAGGTTGCAGGCCGGTCCGGCCGGCTTGGCCATCAGATGGAATGAACTCATAATCCCGCCAACATAAGCCCTGCGGCCTGCGGGCGCAAGACCGGGCCGGGCGCCCGGCAGGAAAATCACCGGCCCGTGAGCAGGCTGTGAGCGGCATCCTGAACGAATTTGCGGATTGTCGCGCCTCAGTCCGACTCAGACCCGTAGCGCGTGGGCTGGCCGAACTGCCGACAGAGCTGGTCGATCTCCTGCTTCAATTCGATCATCCGCAACTCGCGTCCGACCATCAACTTATTGAAAGAGGCCAACTCGGCGTTAGACTGCGCCAACTCCTGTGTCCGCTGACGCAACTGTTCCTCGGCCTGTTTCTGCGCGGTGATGTCGCGAACAATAGAAACACTTCCGACGATAACCCCGCGAGCGTCCCGCACGGGGGACGAACTGACTTCGCGGTTGCGCAGCTCGCCGGTGGCCGGAATACGGATGATTTCCTGAACATTCCGGACCACCTCGCCCCGGAGTGCGCGCAAGGGCGGCGCCTCTTCGATGGGGCGCGGACTCCCGTCGGCGCGGAAGACTTCGAGTGTGACCGCGAGCTCCTTGATGTCCGTCGGGTGCGACTGATCCAACGTAAACGCCTGGGCCCCGGGGGGATTGACCAGCGTAAATCTCGCCTCGCGGTCCGCGAACCAGATTTCATCGGAGATGCTGTTGATCAATGCGGCCAGGCGGTCCCTTTCCCGGACGACCGACGCCATCTCCGCGGACTGTTTGCTTTCGGTCATCTGCCGTTCATCAGCCTCATTCATTCGTGGCTATCCTACGCTTCCACTTCCGCAGTCCGGTAGAGTCGCCTGTCGCTGAAGATATCGGTCCAGGACACATTGTCATGATAGACATGAGGCAGTAGCTGGTTCAGCAGTCCAAAGGCGCCGATGGCTCCGAGCAAGACATGCAGATTCGGTTTGCCAGCCAGAAAGGCCGGCCACCTTTTGACCAGTTCTTGGCCGTGCCTGTGCGCGGCTAGGGCAAGATCCTCAGGGCGGTGATTCGGTGCCAGCGAACTCATGTAGGTCAGGCCGTAGAGGGCGTCCAGATCCATATAGTTGCCAAACTCAAGCCAACAGGCCTCCGGCTTCTGTAGCGCGAGAATACTGTCGATGACCCGTTCAGGAAGGGGGAATTGCCGATGGTGGTGCTGGTAGATGGGCCAGATATGGGCGCCCCCGCCTAACGGCTGAAGTGCGGGGAGCCAGGGTGCAGGCGGCACACCCTTGCGCCACCAGCCGGTTTCGGAGTCGAGTTCAGCGTCCAGCCAGTCCAGCACCACGCAGCGCCATTCATCCGTGCAGCGTCGGGACATGCTAAAACAGTGTGCCCCGCCCCAGAACAGGTGTGAACCGCTCCATTGCTCTTGCCAGTTGACTCCCTCTAACCAAGGCCTCACTTTCTCCGGCGTGTCGAAGCCGTCGTAAAGCCGTACAGGATGCGATTGCCGTCCGCCCAACGGGCCCAACGTCCCGATGACCATGCCGTTGGCATGTTCAAACGAGTGATGCGTGAAACGCTGATAGTTGCCGTCCGGAGTGGAAAAGGCATTGATGTGGGCGATCCACTCCCTGCGCTGGTCGGCCGTCAGTGTCTGGCTTAAGTCTTCGCCCATAATGGTCCGCATGATCGCCACGTCGCACGAAGCATACATCGATGCTTCGGGGTTCTGCGGCATGCGATAAGCACCCACGCCCTTACTGGGCAGCTGAAACGTCTCGACATACGCCAGTGCCTCGAACCGGATGCGGGACAGGTCGTACTTCATCTCATCACGTTGTTCCATCGTCTTACCCCTTTTAAGGTCGTGTGGGCGCATAATATCTTCCACGCACTGACTTGGCTGGCGCAGGCCAGCTACTAAGACATCTCTGTCTATTGTCAGCGACAATCTCCTTTGCCTCACCCACGGTCGTCTCATCAATGTCCAAATATAGCACGTGCGCGGCGCCGGGCGTCAAGCACTTCCCGTCATCTTTCGTGCGGAACGTGTGGCGCTTGATCCACCGTCCGGCCCGGGAGGGGGCACTGCGCAGTGGGGGCACTGCGCAGTTGGCATTTGGCGCAAATGACGTATGCTGTCCGGCATGAGAATCAAGAGCCCGTTCGCCCGTTCGCGCCGGAAGAGAGTCTGGCGGCGAAGTTTCTGGGGGGTGCTGGCGCTGCTGTTGGTGTGGCCCTGGCTGGTGCGGCGTCAACCGCCCTTGCCGGCGGGGACGGCCCTGCGGATCGGCCCTGTGCCGGTCCAGGGACCGGTGCGCTTCCTCCGCGATCAGACCCTGCATGGCGTCCCCGGCGCCCCTCGCCGGGTGGAGCAGGAGATCTTTGACGAGATGCTGGCGCGCATCGCCGCGGCGCATGAGTTCGTGTATCTGAACTTCTTCTTGTGGAATGATTGGCAGGGGGCCGAGCCGGAGCGTCATCGGGCGTTGGCCACGGAGCTGGCGGAGGCCCTGATGGCCCGCAAGCGGGCCGTGCCCGACTTGGTGGTCGTGGTGCAAACGGATCCGATCAATGCGTGTTACGGACAAGACGATCCGGAATTTTTCGAGCGGCTGCGCGCCGCGGGGATTTCGGTCATTTGGACGGATCTGGACGCGTTGCCGGATTCCAACCGCTGGTATGCGGATCCGGCCCGCTTCTGGGGGGGGCTGCTCGGGCGTTGGCCGTGGGGCCGGCG
>JAIPIQ010000174.1 GCA_021734645.1 Fidelibacterota bacterium
GGAACGCGTGGTCCTCGAACGCCCGGATGTCTGGAATGCCCATGCGCAGTTTCAGGCCACCGACAACGCCACGCTCCTGGTCCAGGTCAACCGCGGCGCCCGCTTCGCCCCGAATGGCGAACGGCTGACCCGCTACGGACCCGAGGGCAATACCCTGATGCTTTTGGATATCCATTCGGGCGCCCTGCGGCCCCTGGCCGTCGGCCGGCCCCACACCACCTCGCCGACCGGACACGAATGCTGGCTCGGGCAAACCCAGACGGTGCTGGCCACGATCTTTCGGCCGGGTCAATCGCCCCTGCCCGGCCCCGATCCGGAAATGGGCCTGGCGCCGGACCTGGGAACGGTCATCACCCTGCGGGAAAACGAAGCTTACCGCCAGGTCCCCTCCGGCCAGGTGCTGATGCACATCGGCTCGACCTTCGACGGCCGGTTCTACCATGGCGACTGGATCGAACAGGACCGGCTCGTGATCGGCTCCGCGCGTACCGGCCGCGCCGTAATCGTCTATCGCGATCCGGCCGCCTCGGACGATTGCCCGTTTGATCAGCACAGCCATCCCCATGCGTACCTCACCGACAACGGCCGCTGGATGATCTTCAATTCCGACCGGACCGGCCGCCCCCAGATCTACGCCGCCCGGATCCCGCCCGCGTTGTTGGAGGAAGTCGAACGCGGTTCATAGATGCGGCGCTTGCAAGACCTCTCGTGGCGTGGGCCGCCGGCCCAGGCGAGACGGGCTCTTGGAAGCCCGTGCCACTTTGTTCATGTTTGCGGGGTCAGGCGACCGCTGGCGAGCAGGAGGTTTTGGATTTCGAACAGGTCGCGGGCCACGGCGTTGGCGCCGGCGGCGGTCAGGGCGGCGCGGCGGGCGGGATCCGGTGATACGCCCCAGCCGGGCAGTCCGGCGGCAATGGCGGCGCCGATGTCGTCGGGGGTATCGCCGACCATGAGGGCCTGTTCCGGGGGGACGGCCAACGCGGCCAGGGCACGTAGGATGCCCTCGGGATGAGGTTTGGCGGCGGTCACGTCTTCGATGCCCACGATCACGGGGAAGCGGTCGTCCAGCGTGAGATCGGTGAGGATTTCGCGGGTGCCGGTACCGCGGCGGGAGGTGACAATCGCGCAGCGGCAGTCAGCGGCGGCAAGGGTCTCGATCAGGGGCGCGAGGCCGGGCAGGGGGCGGGTCCATTGTCGGCTTACGGCGCGGAAGGCCGTGCGATACAGGTCAATGGCGCGGGGGATATCGGCCTCCGCGAAGCCGGGCACCAGCTCGGGGAACATGGCGACGAGGGGGCGGCCGATGCAGTCGCGAATGTGCGCCGGGGGCAGGGCGGGGTGGCCGAGGGCTTCGAGCGCGGCGGCAAACGCATGGCAAATGGCGGCGGAGGCATCAATCAGGGTGCCGTCGAAGTCGAAGAGGACGGCGGCCAGGGGGGCGGGGTAGGGCGGGGTCACGATTCGTCGTCGTCGGGGTCGGACTCGAGCGCTTCGAGATCGGGGAGGGCGATGGGCGGCGCGAGGTTTTGTTTTTTGCCGACGAGCAGCAGGGGCCGGTGGCGGGACGCGGTGGCCAGGGCGGGGTGGTAGGGGATGCGGGTCTTATTGGTCACGACTTCGGGCACGAGGCCGCGGCTGGCCAGCAGATAGTCATGGCGGGCATAGCTGTCATCCTCGGCCTGATAGACGGTCCAGGCCGCGCCGTCGCCGTCCTGGGGGCGCAGATCTTCGAGCAGGCGGCCGCGGCGGGCGGCCACTTCCCGCACGGAGCTCGAGTGGGGGTTATCGGCCAGGCTGCCGGCCACCAGCAGGTTGCGTTCGGGATAATCGTTCAGGGCCGCGCGGACCTTGTTGTTCAGGAGGCGGCCTTCGTTGCGGCGCATATCGGTTTGATTAAGCGGGTGGAAGACGCGGCCGCGCAATTGGGCATTGATGACGCGCAGCAGGTAGTTTGGCGCGAGCTGGAGATCGGCTTCGAGGAACGCGTGGGCCATGGGCACGGTCTCCCCGCCCATGGAATAGGTTTCGTTGGTGAAAGCCTGATGGCGCACCAGGCCGAAGCGGCTGAGGAGGGCCAGGCCGCCGACCGCGGAACGACTGGGCACATGCACTTGCGTGGCATAGGTCAGGCCCGCGGCCCGCAGGTCGGCGGTGAGTTGCTCCCAGGCGGTCCCCGCCTCGATTTCCTGGAGCAGGACGATATCGGCGTTCAGCGCCCGCAAGACTTCGATGATCGCGGTCCGTGCCGCGGGCGGTTTGAGCGCGCCCTGGGGACCGGATCCGTATTCGGGGCGCAGGCCGTAGCCATCCAGGTTCCAGGAAAGCACCGTGTATTCATCGCGGCGCGCGGCCTGGGAGGCCCCCTCGCGAGGCGGTTCGCGACCGCAGCCCGCGCCGAGCAATATGCCGCACAACAGCCAGCGCAGCCCGGCGCCCCGTCCTTGGTTCCGCGGCGCCATGGCGCGCTCAGCCCTGATAGGCCTGGTCAATCTTGGCGGCAATATCCCGATAGGAAATATCCACCGCATAGACTTCCTTCCAGCGCGCCACCGCCTTCTCCTTGTCCCCCATGCGCTGATAAATCACCCCCAGGGCGTAGAGAATATCCTTCTTTGTGTCGTCCATCATCGTCAGCTCGCCGGAGGCCTTCTCGAGCTGCTCGACCGCAATATCAAACTGCCCCTTGCTCTCGAAGCAGCGCGCCAGGTAATACAGGGCCCGGATCCGGCGCTGGGGATTGCGCTGGGCCATTTGCAACTGCTGAATCGCTTCGTTGATCTGGTCGGCCTCGAAGAGCAGAACGCCGTATTCGAAGCGGAATTGGAGGTCATTGGGATACCGCTCGACCCGGCGCTGGGCATCCTCCATCTGGAAGGCGGCGCGGGCGGCGCGGGCGGCGTCGGCCCCGGCCGCGTCGCCCGCCGCCTCGAGATCCTTGATCTGGCGGTCAAATTTGGCCAGGCGGGTCTGGCTGAGGGACAGGTCAATGGCTGAATCGCCCCCGCTGATCCGCTGGGCTTCCTCGAGGGCCTGGATGGCGGCGTCGTACTGGCCGTCGCGGCTGTACAGCTCGGCCAGGGCCCGGCGATGGTTCATGTTTTCGGGTTCCTGCTCGACGCGTTTCAGGTTGGCGGCAATCAGCGCGGCCAGGTCGCCGCCGGTTTTCACCGCCTTGTTCTGCTGTTCGAGTTCGATGGCCTCGTCCTTGTCCTTCATTACATCCCGATAGCTTGTGGCGCTGTCCCATTTGCCCTTCTGCATGGTCGCCAACGCGGCGGCATCCTTCATGGACTTGAGGGCTTTTTGGTCATTCGGCCGGGCCGCCACCACGCGCTCGAAACATTCGCGCGCACTCGTGGGATCGTTGCTTGCCACGAAAACCTGCCCCAGCCAGGTGAGCAGGTCGTAATCCTTGGGATAGTGTTCGCGGGCGATTTCCAGGGTTTGAATGGCAACCTCGGGCATATCGCAGGCCAGGGCCGCCTCGGCCTGCACGCGCATGAACCCCTTGTTCAACGGGTCCATCCGCAGCAGCTTCTCCGCCGCCACCAGGGCCTCGGTCGGCTTCTTGGTCATGGCTGACTTGGCCTTGAGCATATGGCCCAGGCCCGTCAGGCTGGTGATCAGGTGGGTCAGCTCGCCCCCCTTGCCGGCCTTGAACTTCTTCATCTCCGCCGCCCGCAAATACTTGCGGGCCTTCAGCAAGCGCGGCTCGAGTTCCAGCACCGACAGGAACATGTCCATGGCATATTCCAGATTGTCGCGCTCGAAGGCCGAGACGGCTTTTTCAAATAACTCGCGCGCCTTCCGCGGCGCATCTTCCAGTTTCACTTCCGCCATAATACGCTTACTCCCGTCTAAGACTCACAAAACAGAGCCATTTTGACATTGGCCGGCCCTTTGCGCAAGCCCAAACGCGCAGCCGGGGGAAGGGGGGGCGCGGCGGGGGAGTGTTCAGTGGCCAGTGATCAGTGATCAGTCGGGCCTGAGACCGTGCGGCGTCCGCCGCACAATCTGATTTTTCGGGGGTGAGAGAAATTGGGGCATTGGGGCCCCAGAAGTGGAGTCCCCCAATCTTTGTCGTGAGCCTTGTCGTGAGCTTTGTCGGTGCGGCGGACCGGTTAACGGTAGTTGGTTAAGCATTGCGCGGTTGATTGTCCTCCGCTCCGCGGGGGATCCGCGATCGAGAGAGTGGGATTAGGATGGGGGAGATCATCCACTCCCGAATCCTAATCGCACTCTTTGTATCGCCAGTCCCGGCGGAGCCGAGACGGCAGGGACGGCGCCGGAATCAGGCGCACCCACCGCCCGGCGTCATGAAGTCAGGGCGTCATGGAGTCACCAGCAGAGCATCAGGGAGACAGCAGGGAAGAACCACGGAGACACGGAGGACACGGAGAGGAAAAGGGTGAGGAAATGTAACCGCAGAGATCGCAAAGATGCGTTCCCCTTTGCGCTCCGCACTCGTACACGTACTCCTACACTCGATTCTCTTGGAAGAGACCGGGAGGTTCTGTTCTTGAGGGAACCAACGGTCGGGCTGTGGTGCAAAGGGAATCGCGTAAGTGTATCCGAGCAAGGGTGGCGATTAAGAGTAGACGTTTAAGAACGGAGGCGGCGGGGTGCGATAAGCCATGGGGGTCAAGCCAGTTTCCTTTTCGAGAGGGAGACGATTTGGCTTGTTTCGCGGGGGGGTATGCGTCATGAATCGCATTCCCATCCGAACGAGGAGGTAATGGACATGGTCAGCGAGCAAAGAGTGGCATTGGCGTTGATTGGCGCGGGCAACCGGGGCCGTGGGATATTCGGGCAATATGCGCTGGATATGCCGCACCGTTGCCGTTTCACGGCGGTGGTCGAGCCCGATGCGGCCAAGCGCGAGGCGTTTGCCCGCCAGCACGGCATTCCCGAAACTGCCTGTTTTGCGCGGAGCGCAGACTTCTTTGCGGCCGCGCCCGCGGGCCTCGACGGGGTGGTGATTGCCACGCACGAGAATGAACGCCTGCCGCCGTTGCAGGCCGCGCTTGAGGCGGGCTACCACATTCTGGTCGAGAAACCCCTGTGTACGAATCCGCATGACCTGGTGCGGCTGACGGATGCCTGCCGTGACGCAGTCCCTATCGTCATTGTCTGCCACCAGATGCGCCTGGCGCCCCGGTCCCGCACGCTCAAGGAATTGATCGCCTCCGGGCGCTACGGCAACATCGTCTGCATCCAGCACAGCGAGAATCTGTCCTATTCACATATGGCGCATTCCTTCGTCCGCGGGTTCTTCAACCATTCCCGCCTGTCCCCCATGCTCCTGGCCAAATCCTGCCACGATCTGGACATTCTGACCCACTGGATGCCGGGCAAGCCGGTGCGGGTCGCCTCGTTCGGATCCCTCAGCCATTTCAAGCCCGAAAACGCGCCGGCGGGCGCGCCGGACTTCTGCCTCGCGGGCTGCCCCCATGAGCGGGACTGTCCCTACCATGTCCTCAAGATGTACTTCGAGGACGACACCGATCCGGCATACCTGCGTCAAATGGGGGTCGTCACCAGCAAGGACCAACTGCGGGAATTGCTGTTGACCAATCGCTTCGGGCGTTGCGTGTACCGCTGTGACAACGACGTGGTGGACCATCAATCCGTCCAGATCGAATTTGATGACGGGGCGCTGGCGAACTTCACCATGTGCGGGCACAATGGCGTCGAGCGCCGGATGACCAAAATCAGCATGACCAACGGCGAGCTGGAATGCGACACAGCGCAGGACAGCCTGAGCGCCTATTCCTTCGAGCCGCTGCGGACCGAGCGCTACGAGGTGCCCGCCCGCGGCACCCACGGCGGCGGCGACCGGGCCATCATGGATAACTTCGTGGCCGCCATCTGTTCGGGCGACAAATCCAGCCTGTTGACGCCCATTGCCGATTCGTTGGACGGCCATCTGGCGGTCTTTGCCGCCGAAGAGTCCCGGCGCACCGGCGCGGTGATTGATCTGCGGGCCTACGAGCAGCGCCTGCGGGCCGAAGTACAAGCCCAGGCGTGAACGCCCGTGTGAAAGAGCCTGAAAGCGCCGTTTTATAAGTGCCTGATATCCGCGATCAGTGACCAGTGATCAGGAAAACTGATCACTACTCCCCCCCCTTGCGTCTTCGCGTCTTTGCGTGAGACATTATCCCCTTTCCCCATCCGTGTTTATCCGTGGTTACCTCCCCCTTTTCGTGCCTTTCGTGTGTTTCGTTGTTGTTTCCTGCCTTTCGACAAAGCTCACGACAAGGCTTGC
>JAIPIQ010000175.1 GCA_021734645.1 Fidelibacterota bacterium
CATCGAACGTCGAACATCGAATGAAGAATGGGAATGGGGGACTGCTCGTGGGGGGTGCGCAGCCCATTCGACATTGGGCGTTCGACGTTCGATGTTCGACGTTCTTTCACCTTGCCTCACTCCCATTCGATGGTACTGGGCGGCTTGGAACTGATGTCGTAGACGACCCGGTTGATGCCCTGGACCTCGTTGATGATCCGGTTGGCCAGGCGGTCGAGCGTGTCGTGAGGCATGCGGAACCAGTCGGCGGTCATGCCATCCACGCTGGAGACGGCCCGGACCGCACAGACATTTTCGTAGGTGCGGCAGTCGCCCATGACGCCCACGGTGCGTATGGGCAGGAGGACGGTGAACGCCTGCCAGATATCCGCATAATTGGGCAGGCGGCGCAATTCCTCCTGGAGGCGGCGGTCCGCCTGCTGGAGCAGGGCCACCCGTTCGGGGGTCACTTCGCCCAGAATGCGCACGGCCAGGCCCGGACCCGGGAACGGTTGCCGGCTGACCAGCGCTTCGGGCAGGCCTAACTCGCGCCCCAGGGCCCGCACTTCGTCCTTGAACAGCTCGCGCAAGGGTTCGATCAGTTCAAACTGGAGATCGGCGGGCAGGCCGCCGACGTTATGATGGCTCTTGATGGTGACCGACGGCCCGCCCAGCGGGGAGACGCTTTCGATCACGTCCGGGTACAGGGTGCCTTGAGCCAGATAGCGAGCCGCGTCAAACTCGCGGGCCGCCGCCGAAAAGACGTCAATAAACAGGGCGCCGATGCGCTTGCGCTTCAGTTCAGGATCTTCGACGCCGCGCAAGGCCTCAAAAAAGCGGTCAGCGGCCTGGACCACGTGCAGATCCGCCCCGAACGCGCCCCCGAAGGTCGCCTCGACTTCGCGGGCTTCATCGCCGCGCAGGAGGCCGGTATCCACAAAGACGCAATGCAATTGATCGCCGATGGCACGCTGCAGCAGGGCGGCGGCCACGGCGGAATCCACGCCGCCGCTCAAGCCGCACAGAACATGTTCGGCGCCGATCCGGGCGCGGAGCGCCGCCACGGATTCCTCGACGAACGCCGCCATTTTCCAGTCGCCCCGGCAGCGGCAGATGTCGAACAGAAAGTGGCGCAGGATTTTGGCGCCTTGCGGGGTATGGACAACTTCGGGGTGAAATTGGAGGGCATAGAGGCGCCGGTTTTCGTCGGCCATGGCGGCATGGGGACAGGTCGCGGTTTCGGCGAGGGTCTGGAAGCCGGGGGGCAGCTCGGCGACCTGATCGCCATGGCTCATCCAGACGTCGATTTCGGGGGGCAGTTGGGCCAGCAGGGCACCGGGCTGGGTCACGCGGATTCGGGCGCCGCCATATTCGCGTTCCTGGCCGGGGCTGACGCGGCCGCCGGTTTGCTGGGCCATGAGCTGCATGCCGTAGCAGATGCCCAGGGTCGGCAGGCCCAGTTCGAGCCAGCCGGGATCGGGCAGGGGGGCGCCCGGCGCAAAAACGCTGGCGGGTCCGCCGGAAAGAATCAGTCCCGCGGGCTGGCGGCGGGCCAGTTCGGCGGCCGGGGTATGATAGGGCAGCAATTCGCAGTAGACATTCTGTTCGCGGATCCGGCGGGCGATCAGTTGGCTGTATTGCGAGCCGAAATCAAGGACGGCAATCCATTCGTGGGCGCTCACTTGGGGGCCTCCCGGCCGGCCATGAGCGCGGCGAACTGGTCGAAGAGATAGACGGCGTCGTGGGGTCCCGGATTGGCTTCCGGATGATGCTGAACGGAGAATATCGGGTGGGTCCGGTGCCGGAGACCCTCGGAGGTGTTGTCATTCAGGTTGATGTGGGTGGACTCGACAAGGTCGGGATCGAGGCTGTCCTTGTCCACGCAGAAGCCGTGGTTCTGGGAGGTGATATCCACTTTCCGGGTCCGCAGGTCCATCACGGGCTGATTGGCGCCGCGGTGTCCGAACTTGAGCTTGTAGGTCTTGCCGCCGAGCGCGAGGCCGAGCAACTGGTGGCCGAAGCAGATGCCAAAGGTTGGCAGGCCGGTGGCGATCACGGTGCGGATGGTTTCCACGGCATAGGGCACGCCCTCGGGGTCGCCGGGTCCGTTGGTGATGAAGAAGCCGTCGGGCTGGCAGGCCAGAATTTCGGCGGCGGGGGTGGTGATGGGGAAGACTTCGAGGGTGCAGCCCCGCTGGGCCAGCAGGCGCAGCATGTTGAATTTCGCGCCGCAATCGAGGACGGCGACCCGATGCGGGCCGCCAGGAACGCAGGGCGTATCGTCATAGGCGCGGGCGCCTTCGCCGGAGACCAGGGGGCGGTCCGCCTGGGCGGCATGGGGTCCCGGCCAGGTGTAGCGCGCCGGGCAGGTCACTTCCCGGGCCAGGTCGCGGCCGGCCAATCCCGGGGACTGGCGGGCGCGGTGCACCAGGGCCTGGGGGTCGGCCTCTTCGGTGGAAATGATGCATTTCATGGCGCCCTGGGCGCGGATATGCAGGGTGATGGCGCGGGTATCCACCCCGTCAATGCCGAGCAAATCATTTTCGACCAGGTAATCCGCCAGGGTGCGGGTGCTGCGCCAGTTGCTCGGAATCCGGCTGTGTTCGCTGATGACCAGTCCGGCGGCCTGGGGCCGCCCGGACTCGACATCCGCCGGATTGACCCCGTAATTGCCGATCAGGGGATAGGTCATGGTCACGATCTGGCCGTGGTAGGACGGATCCGTTAGGATTTCCTGGTACCCGGTCATGGACGTGTTAAAAACGAGTTCGCCCTCGATTTCACCGCGCCCGGCAAAGGCGCGCCCCTCGAAGATTGTGCCGTCTTCCAACGCGATAAGTGCTTTCACCATCTGCCTGCTCCCTGGCGCATCCGCGCCGTTGTATCCAATCGCGCGCGATACTAGGGTGCGCCGGCCCCCGCGTCAAGAACAGGGTGCTACGGCTCAGCGTGATGGTGGCTTATCCTTCGCGGTCCGTTGGTCCGTTTGCCGGGGCACCACGTCGCAGGTTTCCATATACCAGTGGAGCAGACGCTCGCGGAGGGCGGTCAGCACCGCGCGCGCGGCGGGGTCGTCAATCCGGTTGGTTCGTTCCTCGGGATCCTTGACCAGGTCGTACAGTTCGTCCGGTTCAGCGAGCCGTTTGACGTATTTATGGGTCTGGGTCCGGCACATGGTCGCCTTGGTGTGATAGGGGGCTTCATCGGTGAGCTGCAGGCGCAGGCGGGGCGCATAGAGTCCCTGGTCGCCGATGGCGATGTGGCTTTCCCGTTCCATGGCCTGGGTTTCGCCCGGTCTGCGGCCGCCTTCGCAGAAGACCGCGTCCCGGTGTTCGTCGGTGGCGCCCGCCAGCAGCGGCAGCAGACTGCGGCCAAAATGGTCGTATCCCGGCTCGATGCCGGTCAGGTCATAGACCGTGGCGGCAAAGTCCACCAGTTCGACCAGGGCCGGGGACACGCGCGGTTTGACGGGGACGGATCGCGGGGGCTTGACGATGAACGGCACGCGGGTCAGGCAGTCTTCCATCGTATTCTGGGTCTTTTCGACCAGGCCATAGTCGCCGGTGTAATCGCCGTGGTCCGAGAAAAGGAAGAGGGCCGTGTCGTCGTAGCGCCCGGTCGCCCGCAAAGCTTCGACGAGCAGGCCGAATTGATGATCCAGGCGCGCGCACATGCCGTAGTACGTCGCCCGCAATTCCGTCCAGCGCGCCTCGCTCCAGTGCTGAAGCCCCTGGTGCTCCCAGATGCCCTTGAGGATGGATGGCTTGCCGGCCCAGCCTTCGGGGGGTTGGATGCGCGCCGGCAGCCGGTCGCGCTCCGTGAGGCCATACCACGGCTCCTCGACGCAGTAGGGCGGATGCGGGTAGGTCAGGGGCAGGTAAATGCACAGGGGCTGGTCGCCGCGATAGTCGCGGATCAGATCCAGGGCGCCCTGCACCATGGCCCAGTCGCCGTCGCAATAGTATGGCTCGCTGCCCGAATCCAGTTTGCCCTTGAAGAAGCTGTAGAAATTGTCGCCGTCGGGCGCGCCGCGCCAGGCCAGGTCACCGCCATGGTTGTTTTCGCGCGGGGTACACTGCCAGCGGGCATAGTCCGCGGGCGTCGGCTTGAAGCGGACGTCGCAATAGGCGTCGGTGTCCTGCTGGCCGGGGGTGAGGTCATTCTTGCCGCCCCACCAGACAAAATAGCCGTTCTCCTTCAGGATTTTGAGCAGATTGGGTTCCCCGTGCTCCGGATGCAGCATGTGATACAAGGTGCGGTGGCCCCGGACATGGGGGTACCAGCCGGTCATGAAGCTGCACCGGCTGGGTGTGCAGATCGTGTTTTGACAAAACGCGGCGGCGAAGGAGACGGCATCTTCCCGAACCAGCCGATCCAGATTGGGCGTGACGGCGGCGGGATTGCCGACATGCCCCAGCACGTCCCCGCGCCATTGGTCGGGATTGAAAATCAGCAGGTGCGGTTTTTTTCCCGTCATGATGCCACACCGGTTCGCTTGGTCAGCCGGGTTGATGGCCGTCGCGCTCGATCCGTCCTTTGATCAGGCCGAGGGGCAGGGGGGCGGGCTGGGCGCAGGTTGTTTTCATGGTCACCTGGCGGCCTGCCGCGGAGGATTCGTCGAAGGCCGTCATGATCTCGAGGACGTGCAGGGCCAGGTCGCCGTGACAGCGGTGCGGGCGGTCGGCGCGCAGGGCGTCGGCCAGGTCAGCCACGCCGATGCCGCGCGTGTTTTCGTGGTAGATGTGCGAGTAGCCCATGGCGGCCCAGTCCGCATAGCCGGGCCGGAATACTTGCACCTCGCCCCCGAAGGTGTTGGGATCAGGCACGGCGAGACTGCCCTCGGTGCCGTACAGTTCGATCCGGCTGTGTTGATGCTTCCAGACGTCGAAGCTCATCACCAGCGTGATAATGGCGCCGGAGTGGAACGCCAGCGTGCCGGCCGCGTGGGTGTTGACCTCGACCGGCAGGCGCTCGCCGAAGTGCTCCTGGCAGGTGGCCAGCCGCTCGGGAAACGTCCGGCGGGTCATGGCCATGACGCTGTGGACGGGCCCCAGGAGATGGATGAGGGCCGTGAGGTAGTAGGGGCCCATGTCCAGCAGCGGGCCGCCGCCCGTCTGGTAATAGAACCCCGGATTGGGATGCCAGGACTCGGGTCCGTGGCTCAGCATGAATGCGGTGCCGGCGACCGGGCGGCCAATCCAGCCGTCGTCCACCAGCTTGCGGCAGGTTTGGAGCCCCGCGCCCAGAAACGTATCGGGCGCGCAGCCGACCCGCAATCCCTTGTCGCGCGCCGCGGCGATCACCCGCGTACCCTCCTCGAGCGTGGTGGCCAAGGGCTTTTCCGAGTAGACATGCTTGCCGGCGTCCAGAATCCGCAGGTCCACTTCGGCATGGGCCCGGGGCACGGTCAGGTTCAGCACGATCTCGATTGCGGGATCGGCCAGCAATTCATCGAGGGCAACGGCCCGCGTGTTGTTTTCCGCCGCTTTGGCGCGGGCCACCTCGGGGTTGAGATCCGCGACGGCGGCGACTTGCAGGTTGCCAAAGATCCCGATGCCGTTGAAATAGGCCTGGCTGATTTTGCCGCAGCCGATGATGCCGACCTGGATGGGGTTGCTCATGCGCTGGTTTCCTCTGGATACATAGGCCGCCCGGAGGCGGCAGGTTGATCACGCTCGATGGGTGGCAGGGGCTTGGCTGGATTCACGATTTGCGTTCAAAGGCGGCATCGAATGCGGCCTGGGCGGGCTGGAAATCCAGGCGGCGGGCGAAGGTGGCGGCTTCGCGGGCGCCGGCCTGCCGGTCCATGCCAGGATCTTCCCACTCGATGGAGAGCGGACCGTCATAGCCAATATCGTTCAAGGCGCGGATGATGCGCTCGAAATCAACCCGGCCGCGGCCCAGGGAGCGGAAGTCCCAGTAGCGGCGGGGATCGCCGAAGGGCAGATGCCCGCCGAAGACGCCCGAGGCCGCGGGCGCCGCCGCCCAGGTGACGTCCTTGAGGTGGACATGGAAGATCCGCTCCCGGAAGCGATACAGGAATTCAACGTAGTCCACGCCCTGGTAGGCGAGGTGGCTGGGATCGTAGTTGAAGCCGAAGGCGGGATGCTGATCGAGCGCCGTCAGGGCGCGCTCGGCGCTGACGGTATCGAAGGCAATCTCCGTCGGGTGCACTTCGAGGCCGAAGCGCACGCCGCAATCCCGGCAGGCATCGAGGATCGGCCGCCAGCGGCGGGCGAAGTCGGCATAGCCGGCCTCGATCTGGTCGGCCGCCAGGGGCGGGAAG
>JAIPIQ010000176.1 GCA_021734645.1 Fidelibacterota bacterium
TCCCGACTACATCGGCGTCATCGGGGGGTCCGCCGGGGGGCACCTCGCCGTGATGCTGGGCGTCACCGGACCCGAGGACGGGCTCGACCCGGCGGGCCCCTACGGCGAGTTTCCGTGCAGCGTCCAGGCCGTCGTCAATCTTTATGGGGTGACGGACTGGTTCCAACGCAAAGACCTGCCCATGTTCGGCCAGACGCGCGCCTCGGCGCCGGAACTGTACCTTCAGGCGACGCCCATGACGCATGTGGACCCGAACGATCCGCCGATATTGATCATCCACGGCTCGGCCGACAAGGTCGTCGAGCTCGCGCAATCGGAAAAACTCGTGGCCGCGTTGCAGCAGGCTGGCGTCGAACACGAATTCGTGGTTGTCGAGGGCGCGCCGCATAGTTTCTACCTGCAAGTGTACGTGCCCACGAAAGTGGATCTACGGCCGCGGGTTCTGGACTTTTTCGACCGGCACATGAAGAAGACGCCTGGGGCGGTAGCCCAGCCGCCCGAGCCGTGAGATGAGCGGCGCACGTCAGCGCGGCAACGTTATGAAATCAGGTCACAACCCCGAATGGAAGCGGTTCACGGACCGCGTTTCGGGAATCTCCGTTTGCCAATTGACCGACTACCTGGGGCACAGCCGCCATCTCTACTTCACGGAATCCGGCTGGTATCATGAGCACAAGAAATTGCTGTTTGTCTCGGACCGGCGGAACGCCACTAATTTGCACTGCATTGATCTGGACAACGGCGAGATCGCCGCGCTGACTCGTTTCAGGCTCCACGGCCCCGGCGGGGCAGCCATGAATCCGCGCCACGCGAAGGCCTATTTTTCCAGGCACGGGCGCTTGATGGCGCTTGATCTGCAAACGCTTCAACTGAACCCGGTATGGAGCATTCCCAAGGGCTACCGTCCCGCGGGCGCCAGCGTTAGCTCGAACGGAGCGTATCTCTGCCTTGCCGTATCGGAGGCAGTGAATCATCGGGGCGGCATGCTGACGAATCCCACGCTCGCCATTCGAGAAATGCACGCGGCGTGTCCGCGTTGCCGGATCTACCGCATTGCATTGCAGACCGGGCAGGCGGAAATGATCTTGGAAGATAAGCGTTGGATAACACACGTTAATACCTCGCCGACCCAGCCGGAACTGCTGACCTACTGTCACGAAGGACCGGGCGACCTAGTGGCAAACCGCATTTGGGGGTTGGATGCTTCAAGTGGGCATACTTGGCCCATCCGACCCCGACAGGGTTACGAATTCGGACTCGGACACGAGTATTGGTATGCGGATGGGGTCCGCCTCGGGTATGTGGGCCTGACCAAAGATGGGAACTGCTTTTTTGGCAGCATTCGGTATGACAATTCGGAGTGGTTTGAGACGGAAACGCAGTATAAGATCAAACATTTGCATTCCAACGATGAAACGGTCATGGCGGGCGACGCACAGGAGCATATTCTGGTTTGGCGGCGGCAAGGCAAGCAGTTGGATGGCCCACGCGTATTGTGCGCGCATGGGTCCAGCATGTGTCGGCAGGTGTCCCATGTGCATCCGCGCTTCAGCGCGGATGGAAACCAGATTCTTTATACCAGTGATGCAACGGGATATGCCAATCTGTATCTGGCGCAGGTTCCCGATTTCGATGATTTGCCAGTGATCGAGGAGACGACGGCGCGCCTGACGTGTTCTCCGAAGTCGTTTCGCTTACGGGCTGAGCCACACCGGGCTGGTCCAGGCCTCCACGCCGCGCAGCGGGGCGCGGTTCCAGGGCTGTGATTTGACTTCGTCGGCAAAACGGTGTGAGCGTAATACCAGTGCGGGGCGTGGGCCGCGTTTTCATCGCGCCATTCCAGGAGGGCCTCGGGCGCGTCGAATGTTTGTTGATGAACCATCTCGCCGTCGCGGATAATGCGAATGGCGCGGATGAGCGTTTCGTTGCGCACGGCCACGCGGAGCGTGGGCGCGCCCGTCACGGCGCCGCGCGAGCCCATGGGGTGACCGAATGGTTCCAGCGCAAAGAACTGCCGATGTTCGGCAAGCCGCGTACCGAGGCGCCGGCATTGTACCTTCAGACGACGCCCATGACGCAGGTGGGCCCGAACGACCCGCCGATATTGATCGGCCACGGCTCGGCGTTCAATGGCAATCTCCTGGCCTGCTCCGTTGCGCCAGCGCGTCATGCAGCCGTGCCCGTACCGCGTTGTGGGCGGCATCCGCCGCCAGGTTACGGAGTTCCTTGGGATCGTTCTCCAGATCGTAGAGCATGTAGGCCGTGCCATCGCTGTCCTCGGCATATTTGAAGCGGTGTCCTCGCAGCATTCGATTGCGCGACCCACCCCACTCGATTTCGCTGAGCTGATTGTCCCGAAGCTGCGCTTGCGGCCGCGAAAATAGCGATACGAGAGATTGGCCTTCGCAAGGTGCCGAACTCGGAATTTCCAGCAGGTTGGCTACCGTCGGAAGCAAGTCAACGAGCTCGACCAGGGCATCGCAACAGGATGCCTGTGGGATTGTGCCGGGCCAACTCAGAATCAACGGTACCCGCACACTGCTTTCGTGGAACGTACACTTCTGGATGCGCCCGTGGTCGCCAAGCATCTCGCCGTGGTCGGACCAGAAGACGACCAGAAGGTTGTCGTTCCAGCCGTTACGTTCGGTCGCCAGGAGAATGTCACCGCACCAGCGATCAATCAGCGATATCTTGCCGTAGTAGTTGGCCCGTATCGCGGCGATGACTTCGGGTGTCAGATCCGGTCGAGACTGTAAATCCCACTTGTCCCGGATCGTCGTCGGTAACGCGCCCAGATGTTCCGCAGCGGGAATGGCGGCAGGCGTGGCTGAGGGGTCGTACATGGAAGCGTACTCACCAGGGGCATCCCAAGGATCGTGCGGACCTCCAAAACCGACAAACAGGCAGACAGGGCGGTCTTGGTCGTACGAATCGACGAACTCGATGGCCTTTCTGCCGACATAGGAGTCGGGGAAATCCTCGACTGGCAAAGGACTCGGTCGAGCCAGGATTCCCCGGGCTTTTGCTCGCTCCCGGTAGTCCCTTTCGAACCGTTCGAAGTGGTCGCCTTTTTGTGCCCATGCTTCCGTCAGGCAGGATCGAGTATGCAGGGTTGCGTAGGGACCCGTGGTTTCATGCACATAATCGATTCCCAAACGGTGCATATAGGGTTCCCGATCCCTCAGGTGTCTGGTTACGCCTTCATGCGCATAATAGTGCGACTTCCCGATGTAGGCGGTGCTGTAGCCAGCGTTCTTGAGGAGGTGAAACAGGTTTAGCTGTCCCGCAGCAACCTCGCCGCTGTTGTTCCACATGCCATGGCTGTGGGGATAGAGGCCGGTGATGAACGAATTACGTGCGGGCATGCAGACCGGCGACGATGTCGTTGCCTGGGTGAAGCGCATTCCCTGGCGTGCTAGGCGATCCATGTTGGGTGTTGAGATCAGCGGATGCCCTGCGCAACTCAGGCAGTCGTGCCGTTGTTGATCAGTCATCAATATCAGGATGTTCGGTTTTGATCGCATGACGACATTCTCCTATTGGGGCATAATCCACACCGGGCTGGTCCAGGCGTCCACGCCGCGCAGCGGGGCGCGGTTCCAAGGCAGGGATTTGACTTCGCCGATAAAACGGATGTGAGCGTAATACCAGTGCGAGGCGTGGGCCGCGTTTTCATCGCGCCATTCCAGGAGGGCCTCGGGCGCGTCGAAGGTCTGTTGGTGAACCATCTCGCCGTCGCGGATAATGTGAATGGCGCGGATGGGCGTTTCGTTGCGCACGGCCACGCGGAGCGTGGGAGTGCCGGTCACGGTGCCGCGCGAGCCCATGGGGATGCCGCTGATCTCGAAGCGCAGATCGGGCCGTGGCCCGGTGGTGGCGAAGCAGCGGCGGTCGGCAAGGGCCTCGAAAATGGCCTGGCGGGTATTGGCCTTGGCCCAGACGCCGGTCAGCGCGCCGCCCAGGCCAGGATTGCGTTCGTGGTTGTCGCTGCCGCCAATGAAGCCGAGGCGCAGCCCGGCGTTGAGCAGGGCGTGGAGTTTCTCGACGAAGGCGGGGTTCTCCATGCAATTGTGCCAGCCGCTGCAGACTTCGATATTGCATTCGACCGTATCGTCGGTGATGTCGTAGCCACTGGGGTGGTGATGGTGCAGCAGCACCGGTTGACCGTGAAGCAGCCGGGCCAGTGCGGCCGAGTTTTCGACCGCCAGCCACGAGAGCATCGGCGCGGCGGCGCCTGGAAAAATGACGCAGCGATGCGAGTTCAAGGCGTCTGGCCGCAGCGGGGTACGATGCAGGGTGTATTCCCAGGCCTGAAAGGCCGTGAACGCGCCGGGATCGTTCCACTGTTCGGCGTTGGCTTGGGAGCGGCGTTGCGCCGCCGGGGTCAGCGGGCGGGTGAATCCCGCGTAGTCGTTTTCCGTGAAGGCGACAAAGTCGAGTTGGGCCACATCGCGGGCGATGGGGTAGAGTTCTTCCTGGTCGCCTTCGAGATCGCCGGACAGGGCGCTGTGCAGGTGTGGATCGCCAAAGAAGAGCTGCCGCTCACCAGCCGCCGGCCGGGGTTGCGGACTCCGCACGGCTCCACCGAACGGACGGGCTCGAGCGTTGTCGGGCAGGTCGGCAGGTCTTTGCTCCAAAGGGCCGTTCGGACTGACCAGATGCAGCTCGTAGGCGGGGGGGCGGGCTTCATAGCGGTCGTGCTGGGTCAGGCTGGCCACGGCCAGGCGGCCGTCCGGCAGCGGCTGCTCCGCGACATGGTATTCACTGTGGCCGGAGAGTAGAACGTATTCGGTGCTTTCGCCGACCCGCCGCATGATCAGGCGTCCCGGCCCCGGGTTCATGGCGCGCGGGTCGAGTTTCTCTTCGAAGAACACCCAGGCGCCGCCGGCCGGATCGCTGGTTAACATCGGGATGCGTCGGCGGCCGGCGTAACCGGCCATCCACGGGTTCATGGCATAATCAATGCAGGATTCGCCGTTGATTGTCCAATGACCGCCGCGCAGGTTGGCGGTGACGATCCGCGAGTGCCAGTTGACGTCGCCGCCGTCGAGTTCGACCAGCCGCTCGACGCAGGTGGCCAGATGCGGGATCCCGGCGCCATCCACCGCCGTGACACTACGGCTGACGACATGGCCGGGGACGATCAGCGCCGGCCATTCCCGCGGCTTCGCTTCAGGACCGCTCGTTCCGAGGTCCGCTTCGGGCCCGGTCTGCACGACCCGCGCGCAGCGCCTTTCCTCGCCGCCATACGTCCACTCAGTCCAGGTCAGCTCAATGCGCGCACCCACCACCTTCAGCGAAAGATCATAGTGGAATGGTCCCTGAAAGAAAGCTGCGCCGGTACTCATTGTCTGGCCTCCTGCGTTTCGGTTGAACGGTTGTGGGACCGGCCCGGGCCCCAAGGCAATGCGACCGCGGCCAGCGGCTGGCGCACCGTGCGCGCCAGCGCGTCCGCGGTCTGCCGGTCGAAGCCGCCGGGCAGCACGTGCAGGCGATAGCGCCAGGTGAAGCCCCCGCCCTGGGCGGCGGGAAAATTCGTGAACCAGTAGTTATTCATGACCCAGGACATGACCAGGCCGTTGGGCGGCGGCAGGGTTTCCTGCCACTTACCGGTGTTGAGGCCGTTGATCTGCACCAGGGGGATATCGGGCGCCGCGACGACCACGGTTCGCTCACCGTTCTCGACGGCGAAGTAATGTTGGAGGCTGTGCCAATCGGTGGCCGTCCCGGGCACCTGATCAAGCCCGGGGCGGTAGACCGCGCCGGGACAATCCAAGTGAACAGTGATCGGTGATCCGCCTTCGCCAGGGCTCTGGCGGTCAGGTCGGTGATCAGTGACCAGGGCGCATTCCGGCTTCCACGCTAAAGGAAAGGCCACGTAGAGTGCTTCGGCTTCGGGGTTGGGCGCTTTGTCAAGGCGGTAGCAGATATCCAGCCAGGGCAGTTCGTCATAGGTGACGAGTTCGAGGGTCAGCGCGCGCAAGCTGCCGGGCAGGTCGCGGGCGTGCAGCCGCAACCCGGCCCCGTAGGGCCGGGGCAGTGGCTCGGGCGAACCGAATCGCAGGCCGGTGCGCTCGAATGGGCAATCCCGCCCCCGGCCACTGCCCCAGGCGCAGAGCTTCTCGCGTCCGAAGGGGCCGGGAATGATCTCGTAGATGACCTCGCCGAGCCGGTAGCCGCCCGCGGCGGCCAGGAACCATTCGCCGAAAT
>JAIPIQ010000177.1 GCA_021734645.1 Fidelibacterota bacterium
TGTGCAGGCCGGGCGCGCCGCCGGTTGCCGCACAGTGTTGGTCGGCGCGCCGCCGCCTACGCCCCCGGAGGCCGATTTCCATCTCGCACACCTCGCCGACCTGCCCGGTCTGCTCGCCGCGCGGTTGCCCCCCTTGCAACTGCCACAGCCCGGAAAAGGAAATTGACGAGGGAAACCATCCGGTTCATCGAGCTGCACAAGGATCGCCCGTTTGTGGCTTATCTAGGGCATTACACCCCCCATATCCCCTACACCGCCAAACCGCACCTGATTGACAAGCACGCGAACGCCTTCGAGCCGGTCTACGCCGCCCTGATCGAAACCCTGGACGATACCATCGGCCTAGGGTATGAACCGCGTTTTTCAGAAGGATCACAAACTGCCCGTCAACTAGTTGCATGCCCGATGACGGCTCAACCTTGCGCGTGAACGGCGGATTTTGTCATGAATGAGGAGGAGCCGACGCTCAGACGTTGCTGTATTGGTTGCGGCGCACGACCTGGTAGCCCTTGATCAGTTCGCGGATGCCGTCGTCCAGGGAGCAGGTGGCCTGGTAGCCGGTGGCCTCGATCTTGGCATTGCTGACGATATAGTCGCGCTGGTCCGGATCCTGGCCGACATCCGATTCGATGATCTGCAAGTCGGGTACCTGGCGGCGGATGGCCTCGCACAGTTCGCGTTTCGAGAGGTTGGCGTTGCTGAGGCCCACGTTATAGGTTTGGCCGCGCAGGGCGTCGTAGTGGGCCAGGGCGTGCAGGAAGGCGCGGGCGATGTCGCGCACATGAATGAAGTTGCGTTTGAAGTGGGCCTCGAAGAGGACGATCGCGCGGTCGGTGACGGCGCGGTAGGTGAAGTCATTGACCAGCAGATCGAGGCGCATGCGGGGGCTGATGCCGAAGGCGGTGGCGAGGCGCAGGGTGATGGCGCGTCCGCTGGCCAGCAGCTCGGCCTCGATCTCGGCCTTGAGCCGGCCGTAGAGTGAGATGGGCCGCAGGGGGGTTTCCTCGGTGCAGAAGGCGTTGGCGGTCCCGATGCCGTAGCCGCTGTTGGTGGTGGGAAAGAGGAAGCGTTGATCGGGGCCGGTGACCGCCAGCAGGAGGCGGATGGCATCGGCATTGACGGCCTGCGCCTCCTGGGGCGCCTGGGCGCAGAGGGGCGCGCCCACCAGGCAGGCCAGCGGCAGAATCACGTCCGCCGCCGCCGCCAGCCGGCGCACCAACGACTCGTCCCGCACATCGCCCCGCACAATCGCCAGATTCTCCGCCTGGCAACAATCCAGCAGGGACGCCTGGCCATAGCGGAAGTTGTCCAGCACCGTGACCGCGTGCCCCTGCGCCAGCAGGGCCGGCACCAGTACCGATCCAATATACCCGGCCCCGCCGGTCACCAGTATCCGCTCTCCGCCTCGCTCTGTTTTCATGCGCTCGTCCTTATTCCGCGCCGCGGCCACCGCGTCACCGGGCGTCCGAACCTTCGCCCCAATCCGGCCCTCCCGTCAACTGGTTTTGCAGCGCCACGGGCTCGACAGGACGCCGGGAATGAACTAGCGTGCCTGCCTACGGGTTAGAGGCCCTGAGAGGAAAAGCACATGGAAGCCTTGGATACCATTTTTACGCGCCGCCCCGAACTGGCGGCCTGCCGCCCCGCCGCCCAGGCCGCCGCCAAGCTGCTGCGCCAGTGTTTCGGGCACGGCGGGAAGCTGCTGGTGTGCGGCAACGGCGGCAGCGCGGCCGACAGCGAGCACATCGTGGGCGAATTGATGAAGGGGTTCTGCCAGCCCCGGCCGGTGCCCAGCGATATCCGGCGTAAGCTGGTGGCGGCCTGGCCCGAAGACGGACTGGCGCTGGCGGCCCAGCTTCAGGGCGCCCTGCCCGCCATTTCGCTCGTCAGCCAGTCGGCCCTGCTGACGGCCTTTGCCAACGATGTGTCCCCGGATCTCATTTTCGCCCAGCAGGTATACGGATATGGCCGGCCCGGTGACGTGCTCTGGGCCATCAGTACGTCCGGCAACTCGAAAAACGTGATTCAGGCCGCCCGCGTCGGCCGCGCCCTGGGGTTGGGCGTGCTGGGGTTCACCGGGCCGGAAGGGGGCGCCTTGGCGTCCCTGTGCGATGTGGTTCTCTGCGTGCCCGGCGCCGATTGCGCCGAAATTCAGGAGGGCCACCAGGTTCTGTATCACGCCCTGTGCGCGCAACTCGAAGCCGTCTTTTTCCGCGTGGCTGGGTAGTAGGGAAAGCGTCCCGCCCGCGGGCAGAGGGCCGTTCCCCAGCGCGGGAGTTTCTTCCCCCGCTTCGCTAAGGATGCTGGGGATAGAGCTGAGTATTTTGCTTGTGCTTGGGGATGGGTACCCTATGGTGATGCTGCGGTCGGGGGGGAGCACGGTGGCGCTGACAGGCAACTGGAGTAGGACGTAGATGAGGTTGAAGGGGTTCTGGTTGGGCTGGGGACTAGCGCTGCTGATGTGTGGATCGGCGCGGGCTACGGTGCTGACGACCCAGACCCAATCGCCGATTGACCGTGAAGAATACGATTGGGTGATGGCCCATGAAGCGGACGGCTTCAGCGACGCCTTCGAGATCTTTGTTTTAGGCACCGATCCGGCCGATCCGGATTCGTACGGGGTCCACCTGTCCGGGGCCGTCTCGTATGACGGTCCCGAAACCGGAATCGTCTACGTGCAACCGGTGACGGAATCGGCCGCAAGCTGGGTCAAAACCTGGCAGGCGTCCCTCACCGGCGATCCGGTCTACGTCTCTTTCCCCATGGATTACTCAATCACCGGCCTGCCGCCCGGCGAGGCGGTGACCCTCGGCTTGGAACCCAATCAGGCCTACAACCTACAAGCCGTCAGCCCCGCTAACGTCGTCATCGCACTCTTTCTATCGCCAATCCCGTCGGAGCCGCCTCTGGTCTTCGCTGCGCTACGCTGTGGGATACTGGTGAGACGGGTGAATTGTTCGTGCCATGGTAAAGAGTGGCTGGACAGGGTGGGGGGGGGTGGTGTGTAATGACGGTGAGACAACGGCCGGGTTGGCCGTGTCGGGAGGTACGCAGATGCAAAATCAGGCCAGACATATCATCCTCGGGGTTCACATCACGGATCGGATCGAGCACGTGGCCGAAGTGCAGCAGGCGCTGTCGGAATTCGGGGACATCATCAAGACCCGGTTGGGGCTGCACGAGGCCAGTCCGGCAGGGTGTTCACCCAACGGTTTGCTGCTGCTGGTCCTGTGCGATGACAGCGAGCGGGCCGATGCGTTGGCGCGCCGTCTGGACGCCATCGCGGGGGTCGAGGTGCAGCGGATGCTGTTCGCGCACCCCTGACGGCCGTCAGGCGAAACGCAGCCAGCCGAAAAAACGCGGTTGGTGGAAGCTGTTGCCGGTTTGGACCGGCGCCCACATGCCCCAGTGGGGCTGGGAGGTCCGGTCGCCGCATTTGTAGAAATTGGCGCGCCAGGTCTGTCCGGTCAGGGGGGTGACCGGGCCGGTATAACGGGCGAAAAGCGCCAGAGGGATGGCGTATTCGATCGTCCATTCGCAGGGGCCGACGCGCTCGGGTTCGATGCGGTCGGGGAGGGAGTGATGGATCGTCAGATCGCGGACGGCTTCGGGTGGCACCGGTTCGCGGTTGTTCAGTTGGCCATCGGGGTTGATGCCCTCCCGGATATAATACAGGAGCAGGTGCCCGTTGGCGCTGACTTCGAAATTGAAGTAGCCGCCCGTGCCGCGGGGTTGCACAAAGAACTCGACGCAGCTATCCCAGCAGACCATGTCCTGGTATTCGCGGGCTACGGCGCGGACGTAGTGGTCGGCCACGTGAAAGATCACGAACAGGCGGGTGTCGTCATAGAGCAGGCGCGCGCGGGTGCGCGGCCGATGGGCGCTGCTGCGGGCCTGGAAGTGGGTGATCTCCAGCGGGTCGGCCGGGGTCCAGGCCGGATCATCCCAGTGGCCCTGACCGGTCGGCGGGGTCTGGGCCCGCCGCACGGTGTAATGCGGCGCCGGGTCGGCGGTGCTCGAGGTCAAATCAGGTTTCGGGCTCATGGCCAGGCTCTCTTTCTTGGTGTGTAATCGCCCGCCGGGGCAGCAACCGGCGGTTCGGGGCGCCACCTTGGCGGATTGCGGTCCGTGGGGCAATCACAAAGTTGGGGGAAAGCATTGACGGCCGGGGGCGGGGCGGGTTAGCAATAGAGCGTGGCGGCCAGACAGGCTGGCGCCGAGGGGTGAGGAGCGAAATGAAGAAAATGGCTCAACGCGGGCGTGGTTGGCTGGAGGACGCATCGTGACCTTGCGGGTGGCAGGTGTGGGGTGTTGTTTGATGGACTACCTCTATCATGAGGTGGATTTCAGCGGCGCGGCTTTTGCCCGTTACCAGGCGCGTCAGCCCGGGTGCGGCGGCCTGACGCCCGGCGCCCTGGTTTTCGCCGAACATCTCGAGGCCTACGCGGGGCAGCCCCTCGAAAACATCCTGCGGGATTTGACCGGCGGGGCGCCCCCGCGCGCGCAGAACCTGGGCGGTCCGAACGTGGTGGCCCTGATCCATGCCGCACAACTGCTGGCCGGCGCCGATGTGCGCTTCGAATTATACGGCGCCCACGGCGCGGATGACGCCGCCGCCGAAATGCAAGCCATCATCGGCCAAACCCCGCTGGCCCCCGCCGGCTATTTGGAGTTGCCCGGGCGCAGTCCCCTGACCCTGGTGCTGGCCGATCCCCAACACGATCACGGCGCCGGCGAACGCACGTTTATCAACTTGCTCGGCGTGGCCGCCGACTATGGCCCCGAACATCTGCCCGACGAATTCTTTGCCGCGGATGTCCTGTACTTCGGCGGAACCGCATTGACCCCGCGCCTCCATGCCGCCCTGACCGATATCCTGCGCCGGGGACGCGAACGCGGCGCCCTCAACATCGTCGCCACCGTCTACGATTTTTTCAATGAACGGCGCGCACCGGATAAACCCTGGCCCCTGGGGAGCGGCCCGGAGAGCTATGCGCTCATTGACCTCCTTATCTGTGATGCGGTCGAGGCCCTGCGCCTGAGCGGGCAGCGCAACGCCGATGATGCCTTGGACTATTTTCTGGCCGCCGGGGTGGGGGGGGTGGTCATCACGTCCGGTCCGGAGCCGGTTTATCTGGCGGCCCGCGGCGGGCCGTTTCTGGGCCGGGCGCCCACGCGCCTGCCGATTTCCGAGGCCATCCGCCGAGAGCTGGCGGCGTTGGAGCGGCCGCCGGGCGACACCACGGGGTGCGGCGACAATTTCGCGGGCGGGGTGCTGTATGCGCTGCTGTGCCAATGGCAGGCCCAGGGGCGGGCCGACTGGGATTTGGCGGCGGCCTGTGCCTGGGGCGTTTGTTCCGGCGGGTTGGCCTGTTTCTATCCCGGCGGAGTGATGTTGGAGCGGGCGCCGGGCGAAAAGCTGGCGCGGGTGGCGGCCTATCATGAAGCCTATCTGGCGCAAATGGCGGATATACGATGAACACGAAGAAACTGGTTCAATTCGGGGCCGGCAATATTGGCCGGTCCTTCATCGGGCAACTGTTTGGCCGGGCCGGGTACGAGGTGGTTTTCGTGGATGTGGCGCCGGACTTGGTGGCGGCCCTGAACGAGGCGGGGCGGTACCGGGTGATCGTCAAGCAATCGGGGGCAGCCGATCAGACTCTGTGGGTCGCGGGCGTGCGGGCCGTCAATGGGCGTGAGCCGGACCGGGTGGCCGCGGAGTTGGCGGATGCGGATCTGGCCTGCACGGCGGTGGGGGCAGGGGCGCTGCGGTATATCTGGCCGGTTTTGGCACGGGGGCTGACGGCCCGCGCCGCGGCGCACGCCAAGCCCCTGGATGTCATCTTTGCCGAGAACGAACGGGATGTGGCCGCCCAGGCGCGCGTGGCGTTGCAGGCGGAGCTGGGACCGGACTTCCCGCTGGACCAGGCGGCCGGCCTGGTGGAATCGAGCATTGGCAAGATGGTGCCGATCATACGCGCCGAGGATCTGGCCCAGGATCCCCTCTGGGTCTTCGCCGAACCGTACAACACCTTGATCCTGGACCGGCGCGGCTTCCGCAACGGCGTGCCGCCAGTGCCCGGCATCAAGGCCGTGGACAACATCCGGGCCTACGTGGACCGCAAGCTGTTCGTGCACAACCTGGGGCATGCCGCCGCCGCGTATCTCGGCCAGCAGGCGGATGCCGGCCTGACCTACATCTG
>JAIPIQ010000178.1 GCA_021734645.1 Fidelibacterota bacterium
CCTGCACCCCTCCGCGCAGCACCCCCTCATGCACCACCGCCACCATCCAGGCAATCAAGTCCGGCGCCAGAAAAAAGATATACGCCTCCCCCCACCGCAAACTCTCCCGAATGGCGTGCGCCCGCGCCGCGCACAAAGGCGGCAATGCCTCGACCGCCCGCAGCGCGCGCACCGGACGCACCATCTGCCCGCCGAGATCCACCAACCGCGCCCCGCCCCGCAACACCGCCGCCAGCCGCCTGGCCACCCCCGGTTCCCCAGGCGGCGCCGCGCCCGGTCCACGTTCTGATTCTTTACTCATTCAGCAAGAATATACCAAAATAAAACTGAATCAATCTAGTATTTTTATGCCTTTAGTGGCAGATTGCCCCCTGTCAACCGCAACCAGATACAACCACAGGAGGATAATCATGGCGCGGAATGAGGCCCTGTTCGAGGCCATTTGTAAAGGTAAACGGAACGATGTGACCGCCCTGGTACAGGGCGAGATTGACGCGGGCACGGATATTATCGCGCTGATGAACAGCTCGATGATTCCGGCCATGCGGGACATGGGTGAGCGCTTCTCACGCAACGAGGTCTACGTGCCGGAGATGCTGATCGCGGCCCGGGCCATGCAGGCCGGGCTGAACCTGATCGAGCCGATCCTGGCCGACAAGGGCCACAAGGCCAAGGCCAAGGTGTGCATTGGCACGGTCAAGGGCGACCTGCACGATATCGGCAAAAACCTGGTGGCGATCATGCTCAAGGGCGCCGGTTTCGATGTGATTGACTGCGGCGTGGATTGCGACACCGCCAAATTCGAGCAGGCTGTTCAGGACGGCGCCCAGGCGGTGCTGTGCAGCGCCCTGCTGACGACCACCATGCCCTACATGAAGGAAGTGGTCGCCAAGCTGAAGGATTCGTCGGCCAAGATCATCATTGGCGGCGCGCCCGTGACCCGGCAGTACGCCGAGGAAATCGGCGCGGACGGCTACGGCGCCGACGCCTTCGAGGGCGTGACCGAAGTCGAGCGCCTGCTGGGTTTGACCGCGGCCTGAAGACGCGTTCGGTGACCGCCACCATTCAGTTCCACCCCGCGCGGGGCGCGGCGCGCAGTTGTGCCGCCGCGCGGGCCGAACCGCTCACGGTCGCCGCGGAAACGGCGGGTTTTCCTTTGGATGCCCGCTGCGGCGGCCAGGGCGTGTGCGGCCGGTGCCGGGTCGAATTGGGACCGGGCGAATATGAGGTGGACGGGAAAAGGATCTGCGTGCCGGCAGGTCCGCGCCAGGAGGCGTTGGCCTTCCGCACGTGGGTCGCCTCGGATCAGGCGGTTGTTTTCCTGCCGGCGGGATCGCAGATCGAGGAAGAGGGCCACATTGTCACGGACTTTGTGCTGTCCGAGCAACCGCCCGATCCCCGGATCACCCGCCATGCCGCGACCGTTCCGCCCCCGGCGCGCCATCCGCCCCATTGCGATGTCAAACGGTTGGGCGATGTGCTGCCGGCGCCGCGCCCGGACGCCACCCTCGAAGCCCTGCGCCAGTTGCCGGCCGCCTTTGATGACGGCGGCGGGCCGGTGCAGGCGGTCATAGCCCGCTCGGCCGACGGCGCCCGCCTGCTGGACGTGCGGCCGGCCGCCGCGGCGTTCAGTCCCCTGGGCCTGGCTGTGGATGTGGGCACCACCACGGTCGTGGCCTTGCTGGTCGAGCTTGAGACGGGCCTGATCCTTGGGCGGGCCTCGCGTTACAATCAACAGATTCGGTGCGCCGGCGACGTGGCGTCACGCATCACCTATGCGTCCGATCCCGAGCGCCTGAAGACGTTGCAGCGGCTGATCGTGCAGGATACGCTCAATCCGCTGATTCGCGCCGTGACCCGGCATGCCGACCGCGATCCGCGCGACATTCTGCATGTGGCCGTGGCGGGCAATACGGTGATGATGCATCTGTTGCTGGGCGTGGATCCCCACAGTATCGGCCGGGTGCCCTTCGAACCCGTGTTCACCGCCGTGCCGCTTTGGCCCGCCGCGGCCCTGGGCCTGCGCGTGCATCCCGAAGCGGAACTGGAATGCGCGCCGGCCTGTTCCGCCTACGTGGGCGGCGACCTGACCGCCGACCTCGATATTTGCAATCTGGCCGCCCGCCAGGGCCCGACCCTCCTGGTGGACATCGGCACCAATGGCGAAATGATCCTGCAGCACAATGGCGCCCTGTACGGCTGCGCCACGGCCGCCGGGCCCGCCTTCGAAGGCGCCGGCATTTCCTGCGGCACACGGGCGGCCGTCGGCGCCGTTGACCATCTCCAGGTCAGCCCCGACCTTGAGATGGACCTGCATGTCCTCGGCGACGGCCGCCCCACCGGGCTCTGCGGCACCGCCTTGATCGATTTTCTGGCGGCGGCGAACGCGGTGGGGCTCCTGAATGCCTGCGGCCGTTTTGATCTTGACCGGCTGCGGACCGCGGGCCGCTACCGGACCGTCGAGGCCGAGGGGCGCACCCTGCACGCCTGCCTGCTGGCGCCCGCGGCGGAGACCGCCGGGGGGCGCGATCTGCTGCTGAGCGAAGCGGACGTCGCCCAATTACTCAAGGCCAAGGCCGCCCTGCTGGCCGGCGCGCAAACCCTGCTGGATGTGCGCGGCCTCGAGGCCGCCGAGCTCAAGTGCCTGGTCCTCGCCGGCGGCTTTGCGCGCTATCTCGATCCCCGGCACGCCATGGCCATGGGCCTGCTGCCCCGCGTGCCCCTCGAACGGATCGAGATCATCGGCAACGGATCCCTGGCCGGCGCGTACCGCCTGCTGACCGACGCCTCGGCCGGTCCCCGCCTGCTGCACCTGGCCCGCCTGCCCGAAATTATCGAACTGAATCATACCCCCACCTTCGAAGATCGTTTCATTGACGCCCTGCAACTGCCGGATCCCGCGGAGACACCCCATGCATCCTAACGTCGCTACCTGGTTGACCACTGCGCCCATCCTGCTTGATGGCGCCTGGGGCACCGAGTTCCAGGCCCGCGGCCTGCCGCCCGGCGCCTGCCCCGACGCCCTGAACCTCGAGCGGCCCGATTGGGTCGCGGCCGTCGCCGGCGCCTACATCGCCGCCGGCGCCCGGGCCATCCTGACCAATACCTTCGGCGCCAATCGCTTCATGCTCGCCCGCCACGACCTGACCGACCGCCTGGCCGAAATCAACCGCCGCGGCGCCGAAATCTCCCGCGCCGCCGCCGGCCCCGAGGCCCTGGTGTTCGGCTCCGTGGGCCCCACCGGCCAAATGCTGCTGATGGGCGATGTCACCGAGGCCGAGATCGAAGCGGCGTTCACCGAACAGATTGAAGCCCTGGCGGCCGGCGGCGTGGATGCGATTGCCTTCGAGACCATGGCCGATCTGGATGAAGTCAAAATCGCGCTTACCGTCGCCCGCCGCGCCGGGCTCCCGGCCATGGCGTCGCTGGTCTACGACAGCGGCCCCGATCACGACCGGACCATGATGGGGATCACGCCGGAGCAGGCTGCGGAGACCCTGGCCGAAGCGGGAGCGGATATCATCGGATCGAATTGCGGACACGGCAGTGAGGGCTTCGTTCCCCTCGCCCCGCGCCTCAAGGCGGCCAGCGGGCTGCCGCTCTGGCTCAAACCCAACGCGGGCCTGCCCGAAATGCAAGCGGGCCGTGCCGTCTATCGCCAAACCCCCGCCGACTTTGCCCAGGATGCCCTCGCTCTAGTTGCCGCTGGCGCCGACTTCATCGGCGGCTGCTGCGGCACCACCCCCGAATTCATCCGCGCCACCGCCGCCACCCTGGCCACCGCCCACAAATGAGCATGCATTCCCCAGAATCCCATTACAGCCGCTGTAACGCCAAACCCGCTCCATTACAGCCGCTGGAACGAAATGCGCGCGCCATTACAGCCGCTGGAATGAAAATCGCCGCCCGTTACAGCCGCTGGAACGCGCCTGAAATCCAGTTTTTTGTCAACCCAAATTCTGATTGAAAGGAAAGACCATGAAGCCAAAAGAAATTCTCGAGGCCGCCCTGCGCGGTGAAGCCACCCCCCGTCCCGCCTGGGTCCCGTTTGTCGGGGTTCACGGCGGCAAACTGATCGGCTGCGGCGCCAGCGAATACCTGCAATCGGCCGAGAAACTGATTGCGGGCCAAAGCAAGGCCATCGAGTTGTACCGGCCGGACGGTATTCCCGTGGTCTTCGATCTGCAACTCGAAGCCGAGGTGTTGGGCTGCACATTGCATTGGGCCGAGGCCGTCCCGCCGTCGGTCACCAGCCATCCGCTCCTGACCCAGGACCTCGCCGCCCTGCCGCGCCTGGACGAAACCAAGGGCCGCTACCCCCTCGTCACGCGCGCCCTCGATGAACTCGTGGCCGCCCATGGCGACGAGGTGGCTTTCTACGGCCTGGTCTGCGGCCCATTCACCCTCGCCCTGCACCTGCTCGGTCACGATATCTTCCTCGAAATGTTCGACAACCCAGAACGCATCCAGGACATCCTGGCCTTCGCCGCCGAAACCGCCTGCGCCGCCGCGAAAATCTTCAGTGATCATGGCGCGAAGGTCATCGCCGTGGTGGACCCCATGACCAGCCAGATTTCGCCGGAGCATTTCACCGAGTTCGTGACCCCGGCGGTCAACCGGGTGTTTGATTACATCCGCAACGACCTGAAACGCTTCTCGTCAATCTTCGTCTGCGGCGATGCCAACCGGAACCTGGATCTGCTGGTGGGCACCCATGCGGATAATGTCAGCGTGGACGAGCAGATTCCCATTCCGCGCCTGCGCGAGCTGGCGGAGGCCCAGGGCAAATCGTTCGGCGGAAATATCCGCCTGACTTCGGTGCTGCTGCTGGGCGATGAACGCGATGCGAAGCTGGAGGCCCTGGGCCTGCTCGAACAGGGCGGCGCCCGCGGCTTCATCCTGGCGCCGGGCTGCGACCTGCCCTACGACACACCGCCCGCCAATCTCCAGGCCGTAGCCGAGATGGTCCACGATGAGTATGCCCGTGAAGTGGCGCGCACCACCCTCAAGGCCCGCGAGGCGGATGAATTCGCGGACATCACGGTGCCGGATTACGATGCCGCGCAGGCTGTGGTCCTCGATGTGATCACGCTCGACTCGAGCTCCTGCGCGCCCTGCCAGTACATGATGGAGGCCGTCGAAAAGGCCGCCGCCGCCGCCGCGCCCCTGCATGTCTGGGTCAATGAGCACAAAATCAAGGTCCGGGAGGGCATTGGCATGATGACCAAGCTGGGCGTCAAGAACCTGCCCACGATCTGCATTGACGGCGATGTGAAATTCGCCTCGCTGACGCCCGACCACAAGACCCTGGTCCAGGCCATCCGGGACCGCGCGCGGGAGAAGGGACTGCTGTGATTCCGCTGGTTCTGGTCACGGGCTTCCTCGGGGCGGGCAAGACGACTTTCCTGCGCCAGGTGGCCCGGCGCCATGCCGGGCGGCGGCTCGTGTTTCTCGTCAATGACTTTGCCGCCGCCGATGTGGACGGCGCCCTGGTCGCCGCGGCGACGGACAACGTTGTGGCCATTCCCGGCGGCAGTATTTTCTGCCGCTGCCTGGTGACGGAGTTCATTGCCGTGCTGGGCCGCATCCGGGATGAATTCCACCAGCCGACGACGCCGGTGGAGGGGGTGGTGATCGAAGCCAGCGGCATGGCTGATCCGCGCGTAATCGGCGACCTCCTGCGCGAAACCCGCCTGGACCAACATTTCGCAATCACCCGCATCCTGGCCCTGCTCGATCCCGGCAGCTTCCTCAAGCTGCTCAAGACCCTGCCCGCGGTCCGCGCCCAGGTGGCCGCCGCCGATACGATCCTGCTGAACAAGACCGATTGCTATCCGGCCGAACAGATCGCCGCGGCCGAAGCCGCCGCCCGCGCCATCAACCCCGAGGCCAACCTGATCCGCGCCGTGCAGGCCGCAGCGGATTGCGAGCTGTTTGCCCATGCGTCGCCCGCCGCCGACCGCCACGGCGCATATGCCCCCTGTCGCGACCCCGACTACGCTGCGGTGGTCCTGGCCTTCGACCGCCCCCCAGACCTCGAGGCGCTCGCCGAACGCCTGCGCGCCTTCGGCCATGACCTCCTGCGCGCCAAAGGCCAACTCGTAACCACCGCCGGCCCCCGCTACATTGATTACTCCGCCTCCGGCTTCCAGGCCACCCCCTGCCCG
>JAIPIQ010000179.1 GCA_021734645.1 Fidelibacterota bacterium
GGACATCCTGCCAGAAGGAGACGGGCGCCTCCCCGCTGGCATCGCGAATCCGGATGGTCCACGGCGCCCGTGAATCGGGGGGCGGCGCGCGGACATCGGTAATCTCGCCGCTGATTTGCACCGGCCCCTCGTGGTCCGGGCGCAGGTCGGCGATGCGCGCGGCCGGCGTTTCGGCCCGCACGATGCGCAGGCCCTCGAGGCTCTGCAAGCGCAGCAAGGTGCGGTCGTCCGCCGAAACGCTCAAGCTGCCCACCACTTCAACCTGGTCGCCTGATCGCGGCACCTGGCCGGCGGCGACAATCTCCTCGGCCTGTTGCCGGTAGGCGCTGACGGAAAGCGTGCCGGTGCCGTCATCTACATCAAAGCGCAGGCCCTCGACACGGCCGCTCCGTTGGAAGATCCGCGGCTCGCTATCCACGACGCCGGCAATCCGGACGTACGCGAAGTTCATCATGGGGGTGATCTCACCCACCCAGACCTGCTCGATGTCCCGGTTGATCGCCATGAGATACAGCAGATAGAGCCCAACGGTGGCCAGGAAGACCGCCGCCCAGCGCGTCACAACCAGGGACAGGCGCTTGCGGCTTCTGGCGCCACAGTAGCGGCAACGTCCGGCGCCGCCCACATAGCGCCCGCAGCTCGGGCACAGCATTTCCTGAGGTTGTTGTTCGTGGCCGGGCAACGCCTGCTTCTCCGCGCTCATGGTGACCTCGCTGTGTTTATGTTGCGTGCGCCGGAATGAATCTCCACTGCACAGGGACCATTTTCACCCGGCCGTCCCGCTTGGCAAGTTCTATTTTTGCTGGCGGATGCCCGGCGCTTGTGGTAAATTGCAAACTCGCTTTTCCCTGATTTGAGTGACACGAGCTGAAAGTGGAGTTAACTGATGTGACCATGAACGAAGAGGTTGCCCTGAGCAAGGCCTATGCTTTTTTTGCGCCGGTATATGACGTTTTTTTCGGCAAAGTGCTGGAACATGGCCGGCGCTCGGCTATTGCGCTCGCCGAGCCGGATCCCGGCGCGCACATTCTTGAAGTGGGCGTGGGGACCGGGCTTTCGCTGGCGTCCTATCCGCCGCATGCCCGGGTGACGGGCATAGATCTCTCCCCGGCGATGCTGGCCAAGGCGCGGGCGCGCGTCGCCCGGCGGCGCCTCAGGCATGTCGAGGCGTTGTTGTCCATGGATGCCACGGATATGGCGTTCGAGGACGGCAGCTTTGACGCGGTCATTTGCATGTACATGGTCTCCGTCGTGCCGGATCCCAGGCGCGTCCTTGAGGAAATGCGCCGGGTGTGCAAGCCCGGAGGTAAGCTGGTGGTCGTGAACCATTTTCAAACCGAATCCAAGCTGGTTCAAGTGGCGGAGTTCTTCCTGAAGCCGCTGCATTATCTGGTCCGGTTTCGCAACGATCTGAACCTCGAGGCGTTCATGGCCACGGCCCAACTGCCCGTCGAATCCGTGCAGCATGCGAACCTGATGAACTATTCCACGGTCCTCGTTTTCCGCAACGCGCCGCAGGCGTAACGGAGGGTTGTCTTCGCGCATGCGGCGCGCGCTCAAACGGTCACGGAAGGCCCTTCCAATCGTTCTCGTCCTCCTCCTCGTCGTCGTCCTCGATGCAGCGCCCCGTTTGACGAGGACGACGACGAGGGACGATCCTTTTACAATCGGCATTTCACCATCCTCAATCGGCAATTATGAAGCCCGTTCAGGCACAATCCACTCTTGACCTCCGGGCCGGCTTGCGCATACTGCGCGCCAACATGTATGCTGGCTTGTCCATAAGACCGCAGCAAGAGGAGCGAACTGCCGCTATGCGCGCCGAATTTAACCACGAGGCCGACAAGTTAAGACGCCTCATCATGATTGTGAAGGTCACCGCACTTGCCGTTCTTCTGTTGATGATTACCCAGGCCTGTAAATCGTCACCCGGTGTTTTCACCCCTTTCGTCAAGTCTCCAGCGAGTCGGCCGGTCATCGCCTCTGGCGTTGCCGGGGTTCCTACCTTCATCTCGGACCCCTGCGTCATTAAGGATGAAAGTGGCTACCATGCCTTTTTCTCTGTGTACTATGTTAAGAACAAGAAAAAAGGAAAGCACTGGTTTTCGTATGATCCCGCGAACCCAGGCGATTACGACATGAGCGATTGCATGGGGGGGTTGGGGTACGCATTTTCAGCAGATCGGGGCCTCACTTGGACCTGCCGGGAGACGCCCCTGGTCACCACGGGTCCAGAAGAGTGGCAGGCACACGCGGTTGAAACGGCGAATGTCATCAAACTCGAAGACAGGCTCCTGATGTTTTATTGCGCTCAGGGAAATCGGGACGGCAAGCGGTTTACTTCCCGCTACCAGATCGGCGTCGCCTCGCTTGATCTCGGGGGAAAGTCCATTGAGGAACAGCTCCTGGACGAATCCGTCGTCTTCGCGAAGAGGAAGACGCCACTCATTCCCATTCGCCTTGACAAGACCCATCACCTCAACAACACCCAGGAACCGAGCGTGCTCCTGAAAGACGGGAACATCGAGCTCTTCTACATCGGTTTGAGTCTCTCGAAACCTTCTGAAGCCATCGGGAAAGAAAATCGGATATCGAATATGGCCATGTACAAAGCGGTGTTCGATACGGACCTCAATCTCGTGAGTCATTCGGCAGACCCGGTACTCGAGGGAGTCAACATAATTGAGGTGCATTATCGAGACGGGGTCTACCACACCTTTTCCACCAAGTCCCCCCCACTGTTAGTCCGCCTGTTCGCCGATTTTCACAAGGACGAAAAGATCACCCATTACCTTTCTAAGGACGGAGTAAACTGGACGGAAGAAGATCTCATCCTCCAGGGGGGGGGCACGGGATCTTTCGACGGCTGGGGTATCATGGCCCCGACCGTGGTCTTTGAAAAGGACCAGGTCGTGCTTTTCTATACCGCCTGGGAATACGAGAACCGGGCGGACCTTCCCGAGTCGGCCCTTCGCCGTTTCGGCATGGGCCGCGAGAACGGCGATGCCATCCACGGGACACTGGGCCGGGCCGTGGCCCGACTGAAGCTGGAAGAAGACTGATTGAATCTGGAAATCAGGAAAGCAGAAAAGAGGCGCTGAGAAAAGGAAGGGGGACAGAGAAGCTGTATCCAGTAGGGTTGTCTTCGCGCATCCGGCGCGCGCACAAACGGTCACGGAAGGCTCTTCGAATCGTTCTCGTCCTCCTCCTCGTCGTCGTCCTCGATGCAGCGCCCCGTTATTCGAGGACGAAGGACGACGACGACGACGAAGGACGATTCATTGCAATTGTTATTCGTTCTCGTCGCCGTGGTCGTCCACCGACACGGAAGATCAGGGCGAAAGATGAGGGGCCCGGATCCTGTTCCTTAATCTTTTGCCCTAATCTTTCGCCCTAATCGCTGCTCGATCATGGACTGAAAGCTGGAAAGAGGGCGTGCGCCAACAACGCCTTGCCTAGTCGGCTCGCAAGTTCGCCGCCATGACGGCGGGCATTGGCCGGCGTGCTTGACGGAATGACCGGTTTTCTGTAAGATTCTGTACAGATTGGAGACCGATCATGACAACCGTAACATTGACTGAATTCAGGAACCACGCGTCGGGCATGTTTACCCGAGTGGAACACGGGGAAACATTGGTCGTTCTGCGCCATGGCCGCCCTATTGCCGAGGTCTTCCCCGCCGCGCCCGAGGGTGACCCGCAGCCATCCTGGAAGCAACCGGCACTGCGCCTCACGGCGAAAGGGGCAGCGCTCTCGTCGGCAATTCTGGAGGAACGAACCCGGTGAAGACCTATCTCGACTCCTCTTCGTTCGCAAAGCGCTTCGTTGAGGAGGAAGGCAGTGACAGAGTCGAGACCACCTGCGCCCAAGCCTCAGAACTGGCCCTCAGCGTGATCTGCGTCCCCGAAGTCGTGTCTGCTCTGAATCGGAGGAAACGGGAACACACGCTCACAGCCGTTCAGTATCGCGAGGCGAAGCAGCGACTGCTTGACGATGTCCGCGATGCGGTCATCGTCAACCTCAATGCTGCGGTCATCGGGTCCGCCATCCGTATTCTGGAGTCAAGCCCCGTCCGCGCCATGGATGCACTGCATGTCGCCTGTGCACTTGAATGGGGTGCGGATTTGTTTGTATCCTCGGACGACCGGCAACTGAAGGCTGGCAAAAGGGCGGGGCTCAGAACATTGCAGGTGTGAACGGCCAACAAACCATGGTTTAGCCGCTGGAACGCGCGCGTGAACGGTCACTGAAGGCTCTTCGAATCGTTCTCGTCCTCCTCGCCGTCGTCCTCGATGCCAGCTACTCGGTTTGTTGGCGGTGGAGTCGGGCATAGAAGCCGTCGGCGTTCAGCAGCTCGGTCGGTGTGCCGATTTCGGTGATCCGGCCCTGTTCGAGCACGCAAATTCGATCGCAGCGCCGCGCCATGGAGACGCGTTGGGAGACGATCACCGCCGTTTTGCCGGCCAGGACGCGGGCCAGGGTTTCCTGGATGCGCCGCTCGGTCTCGGCATCGAGGGCCGATGTGCAGTCATCGAGCAGCAGGACATTCGGATTGGTCAGCAGGGTGCGCGCCAGGGACAGGCGCTGACGCTGGCCGCCGGACAGACTGACGCCCTTTTCCCCGAGGAGGGCTTCATACTTGACGGGCATCTGCATGATGAAATCGTGGAGCTCGGCGGCGCGCGCGGCCGCCACGATTGCCGCCGGTTCGGCTTCGGGGAAACCATAGCAGATATTGTCGCGCACCGTCCCGCTGAAGATCTGGGCTTCCTGGGGCACGAGGCCGACGTACCGCCGCAGGGAGTCGCTTTGAATGCGGGGCAGGGGCAGTTGATCATAGTGCACGGTTCCTGCGAGCGGCTCGTACAACCGGCTGAGCAGGTAGAGCAGGGTGGTTTTGCCGCTGCCGCTCGGGCCCATGACGCACAGCCACTCCCCGGCGTTGACCTGCAGATCAAGCGCGTTGAGTGCGGGCGGGGCGTCCGGCGCGCTGGTCGGATAGCGGAAGGACACCTGTGTGAGGGTGATCCCCTGGCGCAGGGGGGCGGGAAACGGCTGGGCCTGGGGATGCTCGATGATGCTCGGCGGTTCGTCGAGCACTTCGACGATGCGGTGCAACACAATGAAGAGATTGTTGAAGATCACGCTGAGCTGGGTCAGTTGCAGCACGGGGGCGAAGAGGGTGGCGGTGGTGCCATAGAGGAACAGCATGACCCCCAGGGACATCTCGCCCGCCAGCACCCAGTGGGCGCCCATGAGGAAGATGACGGTGGTGCCGATGCTGCTGACGATTTCCGCCGCGCGGCTCAGACGCCCGGCGCAGCGGTTCTGGGCGACCGCATCGCGCAGGAAGCAGGCCGCCAGGCGGTGGAAGTTCAGGACTTCGTAGGGTTCCCGGGCGTGGGCCTGGATGGCGCGGATGGCATCCAGCTTCTGGGCGGCCAGGGCATACAGGCACGAGTTGGTGTGGCGCAGCTCGCGGTTGATCTCCCGCAACTCGGGACGCATGCGCCGGTGCAGCATGGCATACACGGGGAGGACCACCAGGGCGACCAGGGCAATGCGCCATTCGGTGGCAAACAGAATCCCCAGGCCGACGGCAATCATGCACAGGCAGTTGGCGCCGGTGAAAATCGAGGCCATCATCTGCTGCTGGACCACTTCGATGTCCGAAATGATGCGCGAGAGCAGCCGCCCGGGCGTGAAGATCCGGTGGTAGGCCAGCGACAGCTTGAGGACCTGGTGGTGGACATCGTTGCGCAGCCGTCCGGTAATGTGGCGGCCGATGCGGATGCGCGCCTGCTGGGCGCGCCGGGTGATGAAGTCGAGAAAGAGAATCGTGGCGACGTAGACCAGGAAGAGGATCAGCAGGCGGCGGCCGGCTTCGGGCGCGCGGCGAAACAGGGGGCGGTCCGGTTCGAGTCGGCGGCCGGCGCCGGCATCCGGCGTGGCGGACGGGCGCAGCGTGCGCCCCTGGCCGTCGCCGCCCGGCCGTTCGGTGGGGGCGGCCGGCCCGGCCTGCTGGGGGCGGACTTCGAGAACGTGGTCCACCACGATGCGGGTATAGAAGGTGAGGATGTACCCACTGCAGGCGTGCAGGCAGACCGCCACGATGCAGGCGCCGAGGGC
>JAIPIQ010000180.1 GCA_021734645.1 Fidelibacterota bacterium
CGAGGTGTTCTCGACGGAAAACACGTGCGCTTCGTATCTGCGATTGGCCTGGAAAGACAACGCCGGGCTCGAGCTGTTGGCGGAACGGCCGCGGGAGTTCTGTACGTTCGTCAATGGAACACGGTACGGCGAGCCGTTGGCGGCACGGGTCCTGCGCTACGGCACGAGCGAAAACCAGCCGTTCCCGGCGCAGATCCTTTCTTCGGCCACGCTGGGCAAGTCCGTTGTGCTTGGTCCGTTGTCCGGCCGGGTTTCGGATATCGCCACTACGTATGCAGGATCGGATGGGACCGCCGGGCGCATTGCCATCCGTCTGGACGCCACGCGGTTTTGGCGCGGTCAGGAAACGCTGCTGGTCAAGCCGGGGGCGACGGCCGAGGGCGAGACGCTGTATCTGGGCGTGAGCGCGGAATTGGACCTTACGGCGGCGACAGCGGCCTACCGGGCGTTACTGCGGCAGGCCCTGACACGACGGACACACGCCCAGCGGCTGAACGTGTTTGCGGAGGGCCGGGTCTGGGGTTCGTGGAATCTCGGCTTGTTTCGAAACATCAGCCACGACATGATCCTGGAGCAGGCGCGCATCATCCAGGCCACGCGGCCGGATCTGAAGTGGATCGAGATTGACGACGGCTACACTACGATCAGCAGGCCCGGACCGTTTATCCTGGAACCGCCCGGCATAGATGAACGGAAGTTCCCGCAGGGCATGAAGGCGCTGGCCGACGGGATCCGCGCGCTCGGTCTGAAACCCTCCCTGTGGCTCGGGCTGATCATCAATCCCGAAACGGTCATCCCGGAGTTCGCCCGGGATTGGTTGTTGTTGAAAAAGGACGGAACGCCGCTGATGCTGCCCGCCGGCAACAAGTTCCTGGACTTCAGTCTCGACGAGGTGCGGGAATATTTCCAACACGTGGTGGATACCGTCACGCGGGACTGGGGCTTCCAGGGGTTCAAGCTCGACTTCTGGTCCGATCATTTCCTGTGCACGGACATCGCCTACCGCAACCCCGAATGGACCGGCATTATGTTGCGCGACTGGTTCTGCAGTACCCTGAGAGACGCGGTGGGCGACGACGGCTTCCTGCTCACCTGTTGCTGTGTCGGCAGCGGCAACCCGTTCATCGGTCAGTACGCCGACTGCTACCGCTGCGGCATTGACATCGGGGCGGGCAAGGACTGGCACGGCCAGGTGTCTACGGCCTTCTGGTATGCCATGCAGGCCAAGTTGCGGACCGCCGAGTTCATTCTGCCGGACATTGATTCCATCGGTGATTTCACTCGCATCGTTCCGGTGAACATGCATCGCTGCTGGGTTTCGTTTGCCGCGCTCAGTGGCGCCCATGTCGAATATGGCGGCCTGTTGCAGAACGAAAGCGCCGAGTACGGCGCCAGCACCGTGGCCGCGTTCAACTGGATCCCCCTGGGGTGCATGCCCGAGCCCCTCGACTTTCCCCACCCGCGCCAGGGGCGCCTGGCGCCCATGCTTTGGCTGAATCGCGGCCGCGACGATGGCCCGCTTTATCTCGCCGTCTGCAACTGGGACGAGGAGCAGGCGACGCAGCCGTTTGCCATCCAGGCCCGCGAACTGGGGTTGCCCAGGTTGGCCGATACCACCGTCCACGAGTTCTGGCAGCAGACGGAGATCCAGGCAACCGAGGCGCGGGAAATCCAGGTCCCCAGCATTCCGCCTTGCGATGCCCTCGTCTACATTCTGAAGTCCCGTTAGCTGCTGTCTCCCTCAGGATTCAAAGAAGATCGGTGACGACCAGGTGGTGTGTCCTTGCGCCGTGAAAATGCGGACCAGGTAGTAGCCCCGCGGCGGATCGCGATCCTCGTCGGCCAGGGTATACGTCTGGACGCCGTATTCGAAGCCCGCGAGGGACTGCCAGACCTTGCGGTTGCGGATGACCTGGATGGCCTGCACCGGATAGATCGTGCCGATGACAATCTGAAGCAAGCGCTTCTTCGCCCGGATCGGCGGATTGTCCGTTCCGGGCGCCTGGCCGTTCACGGTGAAGCGCAGCAGCGTGCGCTGGCCGGAGGTGCCGTAGGTGTGTCCGGCGCGCAGGGCGTCGAACACGTGGTCGCGGTCGAGCTGAGCGCTGTGGATGGCGGTCAGTTCGGCGGGCAGCCCGGTGTAATAGGCCTCCGTTCCATGGTCGGTGCCGGCGACGACGCCCACTTGGATTCCCGCGTCGAATGTGTCGAAAATACTCCCGGCGCGGGCCTGAACGTCCGTCAGACTGTCGCGATTGAACTCGCCGCACCAGCCGCTGACCTCGACGCACCGGTCCGCGCCCTTGACCGAATCCGGCTCGCCGCAGTGGAAGTGATTGATGCAGAAGTGTTCCACGCCCTCGCCCAGATACTTCTCATGAACGCCCTGCACGCTTGCGGTTTCCAGATTCACGCCGTCATGGACGCTGCGCGGCGCTTCGCGAAAATAGATGTTGCGGTGGCCCGCGTTCGCGCGCATGCGGGGGAGCAATCCCATGCTATTGGTCCACTCGTAGCCGAACAGCGTGGCGAAGAAGTTGTCCTCATTGTGCCGGGCGATGGTGCGGCGCAACTGCTCGAGGCGTTCCGCGGTGAAATCGTGGCCGTGGTCGGTCAACGCCCAGAAATCCAAGCCGCGATGGTGGGCGGCCTCGCGGTACTTGTCTTCGGGGTGCAGGCGTCCGTCCGAGAGCTGTGAATGGGTATGGATGTCCCCGAAATAGATGCGTCCCGGGCCGAAGGCGCCGTCGGTGACGATCAGATTGCTTGCGCCGTTGATCGTCGGGTGGTCGAGGTCGCGGGCCAGCACTTGGAACACGCCCGGATCCTGGTAGGCCACGGTGAATTCCTGCACGCCCCGGTCGGCGGCGGTGAATGCGCACGTGGGGGGCAGCCCGGTGGCGGGCACCGGGCAATGACATTGCACGCGGCCTGCATACTCCTCGGCGATGTTGCCGAGGGCGTCCACGGCCACGAGCTTGAGGCGGACACTCTCGCCCGGATCGGGCGTGGGCGGCGAGAACACAACCAACTGGACCGCCGCGCCGCCGGTAACGTCTAGGCGCGGAAAATCTTCAGGCGCCAGAAACACGCCATTGCCAACCAGGTCGGCATACACCTTGAGTGGATAGTTGCGTTGCGCCAGCAATTGCGTCCGGAAGCCGGGGCCGGCCGGGTGCTCGCCCAGGCGCAGGCGCACCCGGTCGCCGGGCCGCAGCGCCGTGTCGCCGCGCAACCGCGCGGTGACCGAGAACACATTCCGTCGTTCCAGCCGGAAGTCCGCCGCCGCGCGTGAACAGACAACGTCCACGTACCCCGGTTGGCGCGGATCGTCCCACTGCGGCGCGGTCCAGTCCTTTGCCGGTAGCGCGCGCTTCACGCGCGAACGCCAGTTGCATTCAATGACTTCGTTGCGGATGTTGAATGCCAGCGCGCCGCCGGGCGCTAGCCCGTGTTCGCCCACCGTGTATTCGAGCGCGAACGAGGCATACGAGCCGGCCGCCACGCGGGCCGCCCCGTCGTACTGGAAGACACCGATGTCCGCGGACCGCGCTACCACATCCTCCCAGTTCAAGTTGCCGTTCGTGAGCATGCCAAAGCAGAACACCGGATAGTCATAGTTCTCGTTGAACGGCAACTGGCTGGGAATCGGGCACCAGGCCGAGGTCGCGCCGCTGGCACTGTGCAGACGCACGACGTCAAAGGGCACTCCCGCCGAGTCCAGATCGCGCCAGTCATAGCCCAGGAAGGCCAGCGGGATTTCGATTCGTGCCCGCCATTGATTGTCCCCACACCCCACGGCGAAAGTGATTTCACTGTCCGCCAGATCACGGCCTTCCCGCCGGACCAGGGTGGCGCTGTTCACCTTGGCGGCCGCTTGAACGACGCGCCCCTGTCGGTCGAGAAAGTTGAGACAGACAAAGTCGGTGGCGAAGAAATCGCCCGGCGCCTGCTCCCGCAACCAATCTTGCAGCGCCGCCAGACTGGGTTCCGCCATCTCGAGTTCCAGCACCAGGGTGTTGTCGTGGCGGCGTGCGGTGAACCGGGTCTGATCCGCGGCCGGATCGGGCCGGGTGCCCGGGAAGTAGGCGCCCCGGTACAAGTGCGCCGCGATCGTCGAGAAAGCGGCGTGATCAGCCGCTGCGGTCGGGGACTCGGGGCCGAGCAGGCGGGCGATGCGTTGGTGCGCGGAAAGGCGAATCGGGCTGGACTTCATGGGTGTCGGTGATTTCCTTCTTGATGCTTGTTTTGTTTTTGCAGGCGGCTCGGGCACCCGCCCGCTGGAGCTGGACTGAAGGCGCGCTTTCATGGTGGGGAAGCTGCCCCAGGGCTGGATCGAGGTCAAGTTCGAAAAGGACGCGACGGGATGGGAGGGCGAATGCGGGTATCTCCTGATCGCCCGTCCTCAAGCGCCACCCGCGCTCGGATCCGTTTATCCGATTCTCTTGCATTTGAACCGACCGTTGGTTTCCTCGATTCAGCGGGCACTAAGAAAACAGGTTTGTCAGGGCGGGGCGGTGATGATAATGAGCGGGTTGGAGGTTGAGTATATGAACATGACATTGGCCTTGTTGGTGCTGTTTGTGGCGGCGATGATCGGGTTGGGCGTGGCGAGTATGCGGCGGACGCGCAGCCTGAACGATTTTTTTCTGGCGGGGCGCAGCATCGGGCCCTGGCTATCGGCCATTGCCTACGGCACATCGTATTTTTCCGCGGTATTGTTCATTGGTTTCGCGGGCAAACTGGGTTGGGGGTTCGGCGCGCATGCCCTGTGGATTTCGGCCGGCAACGTCCTGTTTGGCTCCTTGCTGGCCTGGCTGGTGCTCGGCCGCCGCACCCGCCGCATGAGTCAGAACCTGGATGTCATGATCATTTGCGATCAAAGATGAGCGCATGATCGTGCGCGGCGCCCTGGTGACGACGGTCTTCGCGGTGATCGTCGTGGGCGCCGCCTATTACACGGGCGCGCTCAGTCACCTGTTTTTCGATGCGCCGCCGCTGGTCAATGGCCGCCCGGATTTTGACCGCCTGGTCCCGGATCTGCTGACCCGCGCCTTGCCGCCGGCCCTCATGGCCTTGATCCTGCTGCTGGTGCTCTCCGCCTCCATGTCCACGCTCTCGTCCCTGGTGCTGGTCTCCTCGTCCTCGGTGGCCATTGACCTCTACAAGGGACATATCAATCCCAACATCTCGAAAGAGAACGCTGTGGCCATGATGCGCTTTTTGAGCGGAATATTCATTCTGATCTCGTTCCTGATCGCCCGGTACGAAATGGCGTTCATCGTGACCCTCATGTCTTTGTCCTGGGGCGCGGTGGCCGGGGCGTTCATGGCGCCGTTTCTCTATTGCCTGTATTGGCGCCGGACGACCCGCGCCGGGGTGTACGCGGGGATGCTCAGCGGCCTGGCGATCATGCTGACCCTGTTCTTTCTCTGGGGGCCGGGGCGCTCGCCCCAGGCCGCCAGCCTGGCCATGCTGGTGCCCCTGCTGGTGGTGCCGCTGGTGAGCGTCTTCTCCCGCCCGCCGAGCCCTCAGGGCATCGCCCGCGCCTTTGGGTCGGCCCGGTCCTGAAGCCGGCTAAGGGGCATCGAGCAGTTCGCGGACTTTGTCGCCGAGGGCTTGCTTCGAGAAGGGTTTGAGCAGGATGGGGATGCTATCCGCGGCGGGATCCGCGTTGAAATCCTGGGCCGTATAGCCGGTCATGAACAGGGTGCGCAATCCGGGGCGGAGGGCGGCCAGGCGTTCGCGCAGGGCCAGGCCGTTCATGCCGGGCATGACCATGTCCGACAGCAGCAGGTCAATGGCCCCGGGATGCTCCTGGACCAGGCGCAGGGCCTGCTCGGGGGACTCCGCGGTGAGCACGGTATAGCCGAAATCGGTGAGGCAGCGCTGGCAAATGGTCAGCACGGCGCGTTCATCCTCGACCACGAGAATCGTCTCGCGCCCCCCGTGGACGGCGGCCCGCGGGGCGGCCGCCGGTTCGGCGGCGGGGGGCGTTTGGTGCCGGGGCAGGTAGATCATGAAGGGAGATCCCTGTCCTCGGTTGCTCTCGGCGGGAAAATGTCCCTGGTTCTGCTGGGCG
>JAIPIQ010000181.1 GCA_021734645.1 Fidelibacterota bacterium
CTGCGATTCAGGGCGGGCAATGAGGAACGGCGAGAGCGTTCATCCCCACGAACTCCTACACCTACTCCTACACACCTATCTTTCCATTCATTCCGCACATTACGCAGTAAATGATCCCCACAAAAACCCCGAAGGACCTACTGTTGAATATCCGAGGGACACGGGTCGTAATGTGGATGCGGCCCATTCGGAACCCGCAATCCGCCGGTCTGGTACAGGGCCGGCGCGCGGTCGCATTCCAGGCGAAGCACCGGGCAGACCGGGTCGGGGGGATTTGCGGGCAGGCCGCTCAGCACCAGCCGGGTGCCTGCTTGCTGAAAAGCAACTTCCCGCTCCGTGGCGCCCAGCAGCACCACGCGCCGGACGTTCATCTGCAAGCCGCCAATGACCAGCGTCTCCGGCTGCCAGCGGCGCACCAGCAGGTACAGATTGTTTCCTTTGACGGTAAACGGCCCGTGATGGCACCAATCGCCGCGGCTTTCTCCGCGCCGGTCGCCACGTTCTTCCAGATCGAACGTGAAAAGATCGGTGTCAAAGACCGCCTCCGCGCCGCCGCGGCGCAGCCAGGCGCCGACGGATTCGAGCACCGCAACGGTCTCCTCGGGCACCAGCCCGTCGCCCCGGGGGCCGACATTGAGCAGCAGGTTGCCGCGGCCCTGGGCGGCGGCCGCCAACAGCGCGACCACCTGCTCCGGGGTTTTCCAGTCGTGATCGCCGGCATGGAAGCCCCAGCTATTGTTCAGGGTCAGGCAGGCCTCCCACGGGTGCCATGGCCGCGGCGCGCCCATGTGGCCTTCAGGCGTGGCGAAATCGCCGGGCAATCCATTGCGGCCATTGAAGAGGATCTGCGGTTGGATTTCGCGCACCATCGCGTTCATCCGTTCGGCCTGCCAGCCGTCGGCATTGAACGGCCACCAGCCGTCGTACCAAAGGACGTCAATCGGGTTGTATTTTGTGACCAGTTCGCGGATGCGGGCGAAGGTGTTCTCGATGAACGTGGCATATGCCGCCTGGCTCTCGAGCGCGGCCGCGGCGTCCGGCTGGTCGTGCCAGTTGTTCAACGAGTGATAAAGCCCGACCCGCAAGCCGCGTTGCCGCGCCGCGGCGATGACTTCGGCCGTCAGATCGCGTCCAGCGGGACTCTTGACCGAGTTGAAATCGCTCAGCGCCGTATCGTAGAGGCGAAAGCCCTCGTGGTGCATGGTGGTCAGCACCACATAGCGCATGCCCGCCCGCAGGGCGAGATCGCACAGCGCGTCGGCATCGAAACGCTCCGCGGTAAAGCGGTCCGCCAGCGCCGTGTATTCGTCATACGGAATTTCCTCGCGGTTCCAGACCCACTCGCCGCGCGCCAGCAGACTGTAGAGCCCGTAGTGAATGAACAACCCGTAGCGGGCGTCCTGAAACCATTGGTCGTTTTTCATGCTGCACAGTCTCCCTTATTGAATCAGACCGGAACGCACCCTCTTTCAACCATTCACCCCCGGCCGTCAACCGCAATTTCCCCGGGACCAATCGCCCAGCCATAATCACTCTATTTCCGGTTTTCCGCCTGCATGGCGGGCGCGATAGGCGGACGGGGTGAGGCCGTAGCGCTGGCGAAACAGGCGGCTGAAGTAGTACGGATTTTCGATGCCGACCAGCCTGGCCACCTCGGCAATGGGGCTTTGATTCAGGCGCAGTAGCTCGCAGGCGGCTTCGAGCCGTTTGCGAATGAGGTAGCGGACGGGCGGTTCGCCGGTGGCGCGCGCAAAGATGCGGCCCAGGTAGTCGGGATGGATGCGCAGGTCGCGGGCGATTTCGCTGATCGACAGGGGCTCGTCAAACCGGGTGTCAAGAATCTGCCGCAGGGCGGCCACATGGTACGGTTCGCTGGCGGCGGTTTGCGCCGCGGTGGTCTGGACGCGCTGCAGCTCGAGCACCAGCAGGCCGCTGAGCAGGTTCAACCGTTCGGCCCGGCCGGCGTCGTGGCGGATCAGCTCCGTCTGAATCAGATTCAGCAGGTGCAGGGTGGGGCGGTCGGCCCGGAAGGCGCCGGGTCGCAGGGCGCGCGCCCGGCCGCCATTCACGCCCACGCAGAACTGGACGCCCCCCTGCTCGCATTCGTCCGCATGGTCAACGCCGGGCTGATAGACGCCGACGTCGCCATCGTGGTACGGCCAGCAGCCATCGGCCTGCCGCAGGTGGCCGCGGCATTTCTGATACCCGATGATTTCCGTGCAGGCATGCGAGTGCATGGGACAGGTCCGGGCTTCCTTGACTGAGATCGGCACCGCGAAGCAGTTGATATAGGGCGGGGCGCGCTGATCTGAATTGTGCATCTCAAAATACCTGATAAGTTCATTTAAAATAATAATGCCAAGTCCTATGCTGCCTGTTGACGCAGAAATGTGCAAATCAAAAAATATATAGGGAGATTCACCGGTGACGCCCAGAGAACGAATGGAAGCGGTCCTGAAAGGAAAGACGCCCGACGCCATGGCCTGGTGTGGGGATCTGACCTACTGGCACAAGGCCCACGGTTTGATTGGCGATTTGCCGGCCCGCTGGCAGGGCCCGGACGGGCGGCACCGGCTGAACCAGGAGCTGGGGGTGAGCGAATATGTGCCGGGCTGTCTGGGGGGGGACACGCTCGAGGGGGACCGCGTGGAAACGGAAACCACGGAAGTGGCGGGGGTGCGCATCCGCCGCTGGCATACGCCGGTGGGCACGATTCAGGAAACCCAGCAGTACTCGCCGGAATCCTTTTCCTGGGGGTACACCGAGCATGCCATCAAAAGCGCGGATGACCTGCGCGTGCTGCGCTACCTCTTCGAGCAGCGCCGCTTTGTGCCTGATCCGGAGCGGTTCACGAAAGAGGACCGCGAATACGCCGCGTATGGCCTGGGCCCGACCCATGTCGGCGCGCCGCCCACGCCGCTTTCGGAATTGAACAAGCACTGGGTGGGGGTGATGGACCTGACCTACCTGCTCGCGGACGAGCCCGAGGAAATGCAGCGCACCCTGGCCGCCGTCGGCGCCTTTTACGATGAAGTGTACCGGCGCCTCGCCGAAGCGCCGCCCTCGGTGGTCATGATCAACGAGAACCTGACGGCGATTACCATGGCGCCCTATTTCGACGACTACATCGCCCCCTATGTGCGGCGCTGGACAACCTGGCTGCGCGCCGGCGGCCATATCAGCATGCTGCACAACGACGGCACCCTGCGCGGCACCCTCGAGAAACTCGGCCCGGCCGGCGTGGACTGCATTGACTCGGTGGTGCCCAAGCCCGTGGGCGATGTCGAGATCGCCGACCTGCGCCGCCTGGCCGGCGATGAAGTCATTCTGGTCGGCGGCCTGCCCGGCGCGATCTTTGCGCCGCCTTTCAAAGCCCGCGACATCGAAAAACAAGTCAAAGAAATCATCAAACACCACAAGGACACGAATAAGTTCATCTTCGGCGTCGCCGATCAGGTGCCCCCGAATGGCGACCTGGCCCTGGTCCGGCTGGTGGGTGAATTGATCGAGGAATACGGGCGGTATTGAACCAAATGGAGCAAAGGCATGCAAAGAGACATTAGAGCGATTGTATTTACCAATCCGAATGAAATTGAAGTGCAGGCGGTTCCGCTTGGGGCATGCGGCGCGCGGGAAGTGGTCTGCGAAACGATTTACTCCTTCGTATCGCCGGGGACGGAACTGCGGGTGCTGAGTGGCGTGGCGGAGTCGCAGGGTAAGTTTCCGCTGATTCCGGGTTACTCGTGGGTGGGGCGGGTGATCGAGGTCGGCAGTGAACTCCGGGGATGGGCGGTGGGCGACCTGGTGACCGGGCGCAATCCCATCCGTATTCCCGAGCTGGGTTTCCTGTGGGGCGGGCAGGCCAGCCACCACCGCTGCGAGGTCACCGGTTATGACAGCGTGCTGAAACTGCCGGCCGGGGCCGCTCCCTGGGACTACGTGGCCACCGAGGTGGCGGCGATCTCGTGGCGGGGCGTCAGCATGACATTTGCGGCGCCGGGCGAGACCGCGGTGGTCGTCGGGCAGGGTCTGATCGGCGCGTTCAATGCCTTGTGGCTGCTGCACATGGGGGCGCGGGTCATTGTGGTGGACCTGGTCGCGTCCCGCCTCGAACGCGCGCTCAGGTGGGGCGCCACCGCGGCCGTCAATGCGGCCGGCGGCGATGCGCTCGAGCAGGTGCGGGCGCTGGCGCCGGGCGGCGCGGACATCGTCATCGAGGCCTCGAGCAGTCGGCCCGGCGTCGAGCTGGCCAACCAGGTGTTGCGCCAGCCGTATCCCCGGGTGATGAATTGCGGATACCCGGTGGCCGCGCTGCAGGGCGCGGCCCATTTCTGGCCGCGGCTCGTGTACCAGGCCAACTACACGCATACGCAGGAGGTCAAGCCCGGGCGGCTCAGCGGCGGGGAAGGCGCGCTGGTCATGAAGCCCGGCGACCGCACGGTGGACGATCGGCTGGCGGTGCTGGACCTGACACGCCGCGGTAAAATGCCCCTGGCCGATATCGTCACCGAGGCCACCCCGGTCGAGCAGGCGCCTGAAGCCTACCTCGCGCTACGCGACCATCCCGATCAATACAACACCATCGTCTTCGACTGGCGCAAGGAGCGTGCGTGATGCGCTGCGCCATAATCGGTCTCGGAGCCAATACCCCCGGCAAGGGCGGGGCCCACTCCATCTCCTACCTGCACGCGGCCGCCTATCAGGCTACCGCCGGTTTTGAAATCGTCGGCGCCTGCAGCCGGTCACAGAAAAATGTGGACGATTTCATCGCCGAGTTCGGCGCCGGCCAGGGCTACCAGGATTACCGGCGCATGCTCTCCGAACTGCGCCCGGAGATGGTCAGCGTCTGCGCGTACGCGCCGGATCGCGAGGCGATGGTCACCGCCGCCCTCGAGAACGGCGCGCAAGGGGTCATCATCGAAAAACCATTTGCCCTGACACTCGAGGCCGCCGAACGCATGCTGGCCAAGGCCGAGGCCTCAGGCGCCCGCCTGTTCGTCAACCACCAGCGGCGCTATGGCAAACCGTTCGAAGCCTTCCGCGAGGCCGCGAGCCAGATCGGCGACCTGTCGAGCCTCGAGGCCGTCCAGCCGTTCAGCCACATCATGGACTTCGGCTCGCATGTCGTTGACATCGCGCTCTTCGCCCTCGGCCCGGCCCGGCAGCTCAAAAGCCTCTTCGCCGCCGTGGACTGGAATAACGGGCGTGACTGGCAGGGCACTCGAGTCGAATCCCACGCCCTGGCCACCATCTGGTTCAACGATGGCGTGCGCCTGACCTTCGAATCGGGCAAAAACCCGGGCGTCAAACCCCCGCTGCTGCGACTCAACGGCAGCCAGGGCTTTGCCGAGTTGCACATGGAACCCGCCGCCGACGTCCCCAACGTCTTCCGCGCCAAACTCGCCGGCCAGGCCGATATTGTCAGCCTCGATTCAACCGAGCATATCCATCACAGCGAAGATCCAACCCTCTACATGCGGCGGGCCGTCGCCGATATTGACCAAGCCATGACCCACGGCACGGCCACCCGCATTGACGCCACCGAGGCCTGGCGCGGTCTCCAAATCCTGACGGGCATCTACCAGTCCGCCAAACAACAGCAAATGCTGAGTTATGCGTGAGCGGCAGCAAGGAAGTTTTCACCACGGAGACACGGAGGACACGGAGATACAGAGGGAAAAGAGAGCCGATTGAATTGTGTCCGTCAATCCTTGTCGCGCACCTTGTCGGGAATGGGATGATTCTCTCACGAAGAAGTTTGCGGCAAAGATGACGATGGAGTTGTTCCGTCGGAGTTTACGAGGCAGTTTACGAAGTAGTTTGCGCCGCCCATTCTGATTACCTAAGAGGCTCTTGCAAAACCTCCAGCGGACGACACGGAGGTCGTCCCTCCATTTGAAACGCGCGGGTCTGGAACTGATTTCTGGAGGGTCGGGCTCCGTCCCGACCGATGAACAGGAGGTTTTGCCAGAGCCTCTTAACTCTTCGACTTTCAGCGGTTCACACCAGCATGTCGTCGGGTTCGATGCGGGTGAACGGGTAACGGATACAG
>JAIPIQ010000182.1 GCA_021734645.1 Fidelibacterota bacterium
AGCCAGTTGCCCTCGTGCAGCTTGTGGTGTCCTTTCCATGCGCGCACACCTTCGGTGTAGGCCAGGGGACCCGTGCCCAGGCCGGGCAGGGTCACGGCCAGGGCCACGGCGAAGATCAGCAGGCCGACCAACCAGGCGGGCCAGGAACGGGGCGGCAGGGCGTGGGTTGCGGATTGCATGGCCAGCGGGGGATTGCCGCGGCTCAGGGCGCGGGCGCCGTGGGCGGTTGGAACAGATCGGGCGCGGGAGACGGACGGGCGGCCTTCAGCAGGGCATAGGTGCGCTGGGTGGCGCAGCGTCCCTGGGGCGTCCGTTGGAGAAATCCTTCCTGAATCAGGTACGGTTCGTAGACCTCCTCGAGGGTGCCGGCCTCCTCGCCCACGGTCACCGCCAGGGAGTTGATGCCCACCGGCCCGCCGTCAAACTTGTGCACCAGTGCTTCGAGAATGCGTTTGTCCATTTCGTCGAGCCCATGGCGGTCAATTTCGAGCATGGTCAGGGCGCGGTCGGCGGTATCGCGGGAGATGGGGCCCGGGGCCTTCACCTGGGCGAAGTCGCGGACCCAGCGCAGGAGGTTATTGGCGATGCGCGGAGTGCCCCGGGCGCGACTGGCGATCTCGAGGGCGCCGGCCGGATCAAGCTCGATGTGCAGCAGGCCGGCCGAGCGCCGCAGGATCGCGGCCAGCTCGTCATGGTTGTAGTAATCCAACCGGTTGCTCATGCGAAAGCGGCTGCGCAGGGGGGCGGTCAGCAGGCCGCTGCGGGTCGTCGCCCCCACCAAGGTGAACCGGGGCAGATCGAGCCGGATCGAACGGGCATTCGGTCCTTGATCAATGATGATATCCAGTACGAAATCCTCCATGGCTGAATAGAGGTACTCCTCGACGGTCTTCTGCATGCGGTGGATTTCGTCAATGAAAAGGATGTCGCCGCGTTCGAGATTGGTCAGCATGCCGGCCAGATCCGCAGGTTTGTCAATCACCGGGCCGGAGGTCGAACGGACATTGACGCCCATGGCCTCGCCGAGGATGTAGGCCAGGGTGGTCTTGCCCAGGCCAGGCGGGCCGAAGAACAAAACATGATCGAGGACTTCACCGCGGGCGCGGGCGGCCTGGACAAAGACATCGAGCCGTTCGCGGACCTTGATCTGGCCGACGAACTCCTCGAGGCGTTTCGGGCGCAGGCTCTGTTCGAAGACTGGATCCTGCTCGTTGAGGGTTTCCGTTATGAAGCGATTTTCACTCATGGCAATAGAGGCTAGGGGCTTGGGGTCAGCCGGTCAAGGCTTGGCGGACCAATTGTTCGACACCGGCCTCGGGGCCGGCCTTGGGGAGAATCCGGCGCAGGAGCCCCCAGGCATCCGCCGGCTTATGGCCGAGGGCGACCAGGGCCTCGACGGCATCCCGCACGCGCTGGTCTTCGAGCGCGGCCTGGTCCGGCCCCGCAACGGCCTCGAGCGCTTCCCCGGCGGTCAGTTTGTGTTTCAATTCAAGGATGATCCGTTCGGCGGTTTTCTTGCCGATGCCCGAAATGGAACTCAGACGTTTGACGTCGCCCTCGACTACGGCCGCCTTGAGCTGGCGAACGCTCAGGCCGCTGAGCGCGCCCAGGGCAATGCGCGCGCCGATCCCGCTGATATCCAACAGCCGCCGGAACAAATCCCGCTCGGGCTCGGTCAGGAAACCGCATAGCTCATGCGCATCTTCGCGGATGACTTCATGCACCAGCACGAGTGCCGTCTCGCCGACGGGTGGCAGGCGGTCGTAGCTGCTGAGGGGAATGCGCAGCTCGTAGCCCACCCCGTTGACCTCGAGCACGATCCGGGTCGGGGCCTTCTCCATGACAATGCCGCGCAGATGCGTGATCATCTTTCCGCCTCCAGCAGATCGCCCCGCACGGCGGCGCCTTCGAGCAGGACCGCCTGGGCCGCCAGGGGGCGCACCTCGGTGATTTGCAGGCGGCCCTTGACCCGCCCGGGGAGGCGTTCGATCACATTGCCCGTGACCGGATCCGTGATTTCCCGGCCGGTCTCGCGCACCAGGAACCGGTCGCCGACGCGCAGGCGCACATTCTGGCCGCCGTTGACGATCACCTGGTCCGGGCCGCCTTCGGCGACCTGGGGCGTCCAGTAGGTGCGGGGCAACCCGCGGATGATCTCCCGCACGGCCCGCTCGGTTGCCTGGCGGGTGGCGCGCCCCAGCGGGGTCCGGAAGAAAAGCTCGCCGCCGAAGGACACGCCCTTGTAGTCCACGGCGCCCCCCAGGAGGCCCGACGAAGCATGCGCGGAGGTCGAGGCCGTCACCAGGATTTCTCCGCTGGCCACATCGGAAACGATCAGCGTCAGGGCGACGCGGGCGCGCTGGTGGCGCCCCAGCACGCGGGGGGTGCCCTGGCCGAAGCAGCCGGAGAGGTCGCCGGTGACCGTGGAGTCGGTGACGGCGCCGCGGATCAGGTACTGGGCGTTGCGCAGGCGGCCGCGCGGCACCCGGCCCTCCGGGCGGAACAATTCCTGTCCCTGGCGCTTGATCTCGCCGATCAGGTCGGGCAGGCGCTGGCGCTCGAGCAGCGTGAACTTGCCGCTTTGCAGCAGCAGGTCCATCAGCACTTCCGCCATGCCGCCCCCCAGCTTCCATTGACCGGAAAAATTCGAGCGGTTGTCAAAGTCAATGACGGCGACCACGGGCTTGATGATCGGGTAACCGCGGGCCAGGGGCGGGCGATGCCGTTCCCGTTCGCGCATGACCGTCGTGCAGCCAGTCCCGCCCAGGAGCAGCAGCCCGGCCAGCAGCCAGCAGGCTGTGCGCCGTTCAGAGGCAGCAGGCATCGGCGGAGGCTTTGGGGCGGGCATACCGGCGCACGGCTTCGAGCACGGCTTCCGGGGCGAGGGGCTTCTGGAGATAGGTCCGCACGTTGGGAAATTCCTTGATTTCGTCGGGCTCGAAATCGGCAAAACCGGCCATGGCGATCACGGGCAGGTCATTGCCCTCGTGGGCCATGAGCAGCAGCAATTCCGCGCCGTTGAGATTGGGCATGTGCAGATCCAGGATCAGGGCGCAGCATTTGGGGTCGCCGGCCAGCGCATACGCCTGCCCCCCGTCACTGGCCGTTCGCACATCGTACCCGGCTTCGCGCAGCAGGCGGCTCAATCCGTGGGTCAATTCCCGGTCATCATCGGCTATGGCAATCATCGCATTCAGACTCCAATTTTTCTTAGGCTAACCCGGGAGGCCCCGGCTTGTCACGCGCAAAGACATTGCCGCCCACGGTCCGCCAGGTGTTTTCTCCTGGCCCCGGCTCTTGCCCGGCGCTCGCTGTGGTCTCGATTCACTCGATTCGTTCCCCCCGGGGCCCTGGCCGGGCCCCGGCCCGGACTGGGCGCAGGACACGAGAGTTACCATCGCTCATCCTAATCGCACTCGTCTCATCGCCTATGCCGGCGGAGCCGCCTCCGGTCTTCGCTGCGGCATGCCGGCTGGGTCTGTGAGTCGGAGCGTGCGTTCCAGAATGGTGACTGAGGCGGGTGAATAGTTCGTGCCATGCCAGGCCAAACGCAGCGGGACCAGATCGCCAACCAATGCTGGAGCGTACGCGGACAAGCCGCGCCGCGCAGGCTGTCGTTGGCCTACGCTCCGCTCCGCGGGGGATCGGAGATGGAGAGCGTGCGATTAGGATGGGGGGGGCCGCATAGCGTTGGATTTCAAGATATACAGCCAAGGAGGCCGAGAACCCCTGCGAGCACTGCATGATCTCATGCCGGTAACTTTCCTGTCCTGCACCCGCGGCGAAGCCTGGCTTCGCCGCGCACCCACCCACCCACGATTCCACCGTCGTTGCCCTAGCTTTTCAAAGCGGCAGCTCACGCTGCCGCACTCCACACGACAAAGGAAGCGCCGGATACAACTTCTGTGTCCCCAATGCCTGTCCCGCACCCGTGGCCCCGCGGGCGGGGCTTCAACTATTCGCGCGGGCGAAATTCCGCAGGAGGGTCAGTCCGGCCTGGTGGCTTTTCTCGGGGTGGAACTGGACGGCGGCGAGGCGGCCGCGCTGGACGGCGCAGGCGTAGCGCCGGGTGTAATCGGTTTCGGCGGCGACGCAGGCTGGGTCGGCGGGATCCACGAAGAAGGTATGGACGAAATAGGCGTGGAAGCGGGATGGCAGATCCGCGAAGAGCGGGCCGGGGCGTCGGATTTCGACCTCGTTCCAGCCCATGTGGGGGATTTTATATCCGGGGCGCGCGGGCAGGCGGCGGACAGTGCCCCGCAGGATACCGAGTCCGGGCACGCCGGGGGATTCCTCGCTGTTTTCAAAGAGCAATTGCAGGCCGAGGCAGATGCCGAGCAGGGGGCGGTCCGCCTCGATCCAAGCCCGGAGGGGTTCAGTGAAGCCGCGGGTGTCGAGGTTGCGGACGCAGTCGCCGAACGCGCCGACGCCGGGCAGGATCAGCGCCCGGCACTGACTGAAACCATCCGGGGCCGCGACAATCTCCGCCGGCAATTCGAGGAAGCGGCAGGCGTTGACCACGCTCCCGAGATTCCCCATGCCGTAATCAATAATGCCGATCAAAGCACACCCTTGCTGCTGGGCACATGTTTCACCCGCGGATCCCGGGCCACCGCCAGGCGCAGCGCCCAGGCCACCCCTTTGAAAATGGACTCATAGGCATGATGCGGATCCTGGCCGTACAGTTGCGCGATGTGCAGGTTGAGCCGGCCCTGGTCGGTGAACGAGCGAAAAAAGTGCTCGATCAGTCCCAGGTGGAAATCACGGATTTTCTGTTTGCGGTGGCTGACGGCATACACCAGGTACGGCCGGCCGCCCAGATCGAGGGCGACCCGGCTGAGGGCGTCATCCATGGGCAACAGGCTCCAGCCGTAGCGGGTGATCCCGCGCCGCTCGCCCAGGGCTTCCGTCAGCGCCTGCCCGAGCGTCAGGCCGACATCCTCAACCGTGTGGTGATAATCCACCGGCAGATCGCCGGCTGCGCGCAGACGCAGATCGAACAGGCTGTGCTTGGCGAGCAGCTCGAGCATGTGATCGAAGAACGGAATGCCGGTCTCGATCCGGGCCTGCCCGGAGCCATCCAGGTTCAGGGTCAGCTCGATGCGGGTCTCGCGCGTTTCGCGCCGGACGGTTGCTTTACGGGCAGTTGGGCTCATATGCGGTCTCCTGACGCCTGTCAACGTAGAGCCGGAGGGCTCCGGGCGCAAACAAAAATTCTTTTTGGCCTTGCCGCTTGGGGTCGGAAATCGTTATATGCGACGGGACAGGCGGGCGGATGGGCCGCGCGCGCGACTCGGTTTGAGAGGAATGGAAAAATGGCGGCAAGGAAACAGGTCAAGGGCCCGCAGGTGTACGTGGGCATTGTGATGGGCAGTGCATCGGACTGGAGCGTGATGGAGCAGGCGGCCCAGCAGCTCGAGGCGTTCGGCGTGGCGCACGAAGTGCGGGTGTTATCGGCGCACCGGACGCCGGCGGCGGCGGCGGCCTACGCGCGCGCGGCGGAGCGGCGGGGCGTGAAGGTGCTGATTGCCGGGGCTGGCATGGCAGCGCATCTGGCGGGGGTTCTGGCGGCGCATACCCCGCTGCCGGTGATTGGCGTGCCGTTGCGCGGCGGGGCGCTCGATGGCCTCGATGCCTTGCTCTCCATGGCGGAGATGCCCGCCGGCGTGCCCGTGGCCACCGTGGCCCTGGGTACGGCCGGCGCCGTGAATGCGGCCCTGCTGGCGGGGCAGATCCTGGCGCTGGCGGATTCGCTACTGGCGGCCCGGTTCCGGGCCTACAAAGCCGACCTGGCCCGTCAGGCCGTGGCGGCCGAACGAAAATTACTGCTGGACCGGCGCGCGCAGGCCAGCCGGGCACCATGATGCGCCACCCCAAGTCGTGGCTGCTGGGCGTGGGGCTGGGGGCCGCCCGGGCGGCTACTGTGACGCGCGCGGCAACCCTGGAAGACAGTGCGCCCGAATCCGCCCCGGGCGCGCCGCCGGCGGGGGCGGTTGTTG
>JAIPIQ010000183.1 GCA_021734645.1 Fidelibacterota bacterium
CTCCAGCCCCCAGTCACAGGCGGAGACCCGCGTCACGCTGCGCGCGGAGGCGACGGGCGGCGCCAGGTCGCGCAAAAACGGCGCCAGGCGCCGGCGCTCCCGCGCCAGGGCGCGTTGCAGCTTGCCCGGCGTATCCAGCTTGGGCTGCGGCCGGAAAACCGCGCGCGCATTCGTCCGGGATGCCGGCAATTGCCGGGCGGGCAGAACCGGCGGCGCGGATTCCACAAGGGCCACCCGGCCGGTATCGGCGCCCGAACGGGCGATCGCGGCGAAAACATCCGGCCGGGCGGCGGCTCTGCTGTCTGACTTCGTACCCATGGCGAGGCTCCTGATTTCAGCTTGGTGAATCCATTTCGTTTATCCGGCCCGGCCGCCTTCCGCCAGCCAAAAGCGCGTCATATCAATGATTGTCCGGGGCTATCGCGTACCGGGGTGCCAAACGGTGTCAATGAAGACGTGGTGGGCCTGCCGGGGGATGCCTTTCTGGTTCCGGTGCAGTTGCTCGACGAGCACATCCACGCAGGTCCGGCCGCAGGCCACCCGGTCCACGGCCATGCCCGCATAGCCGCGCGCGTCGCCCTCGGGCTCAGCGTCCAGGGCCAGATAGCGGGGCGCGGGGGCGCCAACGGCGTGATCCCGGAGCCAATCTTCCGCCTTTTGAAGCGCGGTGGTGAGGCTGACCAGGGTTTCCGGCCGGTAGCGCCCATACCAGCGACTGAAATCGGCCTCGGACCATCCCGCCACGAGCAGCGGCGGGATGCGGCCCAGGGCGGCCTGCAGGCGCTGTTCGGCCAGGAAGGCGGCCAGCCACAGGTGGTCGGCCTTGAGGTCCGCATTGCGGTCGAGGATCAGCCCGACCTGGCGCCAACCGGCCGTGCGGCAGCGGCCGCAGAGCGCGATCATGGAATGATAGAAGTCGGGGGTGACCCGGTGCAGGGGGGGCTCCGCGATGGAATAGCCGTAGGTTACGGCCGCCAGAGACTCCCAGGGCAAATCCGGAGCCTTCTGACTGATGTTCACGGGGGCCAGGATGATCCCGTGAATGGCGCGGGTGGCGAAAATCTGCGCCAACCGTTTGCGCGGGATGTGCTCATCGCCCAGCCAGAAACGGTCAATGCGGTACCCCAGCTCGGCGGCCCGCGCCTCGAGGCCCTGGTCAAGGTGCTGATACACCCAGACCTCCGGGCGGGGATCGAGATGCACATAGCCGATGGTGGCGTGAGCGACCGGCGTGCGGCGCTTGCGGCCGGCAATCAGGGCCGAAACCAAGGGATTGGGCTGGTAACCCAGCCGCGCGGCCGCCGCTTTCACCCGCCGGATGGTCCCGGCCGAAATGCGCGGGTGATCGCGCAGGGCCAGGCTGACGGTGGTCTGGTGCACACCCGCCGCCCGGGCCACGTCCTGCATGGTCACTTGACTCGACATGGCCATCATCCTAATCAGCCGCCACCCGCGAAGCGAGCCCTTTCAGGCCAGCCCTTCACCGCAAATACTTCTCTCTGCGATCTCTGCGCTCTTTGCGGTTCATTCCCCTTTCTTCTTCCGCGTGCCGCCGCCGCAGCGGGTGCGGGCCCGGTATTCGCGCGGGTTGCTGCCAGCGTATTTTTTGAACATGTGCGAAAAATAGGAAGGGTTATCAATGCCGAGTCGGAACCCCACTTCCGCGAACGTCAGATCCGTATCCCGCAGCAGGCTGGCGGCATGTTCCATGCGCCGCGCGTTGACGTATTGCAGCGGGGTCATGCCCGTGTCCCGCCTGAACACCCGGCTCAGGTAACCGTAACTGTGTCCGAGTTCGGCCAGGGCAAACTCCACGGAGGGCCGCTTATTCACGGGACAGCGGGCGAAGTTTCCCAGCAAGTAGCGAATCTTGCCAGTCAGGTGGTCCTCCGCATGCGTCGCGTCCTTTTCGTCGGACCTGGTCTCCACCGGAAACTGCTGGCCGAGGAGCAGAATCAAAACCTCGAGGAATATCCCGCGACAGGAGACCTGCTGCAGGCTCTGCATCGTACACCAGCGGAAACACATCCGGTCGAGATGATCGAACACCAGGTCCGGGTGCTGGACGCTCCCCGCGATCACGCCCTGAGGAACATACGCAGGCGTCACCCGCGTCCGGCCCAGTCCCGTGGCCGACGCTGGCCTGGGCTTATCGTCTTTGGCGTCGCTGTCGTAGGGCACCAGGTAGTTCCAGTCGAAGTCAATCCAGTAGCGCCAGGCGGTCTTGCGCCCCGTAATGAGGCAATGGTTCTCCGTCTGGGCCGGCAGCACGAGGTATTCGTTGGGGCGGCAGTGATACGCCCGATCCCGAACGGTCACCGAAGCCTGTCCGTCACGTATCAGCATCAACCGCTGGAAACGCTGGCACTTGCGGGTCTCCTGCCATCCGGATGCGTTTCGTTCGTTGTTGGCCGCCCACAGGCAGGGCGCAATCCGGTTGAGCCAGTGCGAGGTATCGAAATAGGCAACAGGGTTGTACATGGTTCGCAGTATAGATCCTGTTCCGTGAAATACAATGGCAGAGATTGTGGCCCGGCCGGGCCGGCCGATGCCTCTTTTGTGACAGGATGGGCAAAACTGTAATCTTGCGTCAAACCGGTCATTGAGAAAAAGTACTCTGCTCTTCGAGCACAAGGCCGATGGAGGAAGGCGGTGGAACATGCAGCGTGAGATTTTCGTTGCGCCTGAAGGCGCGGACTGGTGGACCGGGACGAGGCCGGACCCTGCGGAGGACGGCCACGACGGGCCCATCCCTTCGTTGCGGCAGGCCGTGATGATGGCGCGGCAGTGGCACCGCAACGGGCTTGCGGACGGACCGGTCATCATCCGGCTGGGGGGTGGGCGTTTCCCGCTGACCTTCCCGCTGGAAGTGGGACCGGAAGACTACGGGGTGTTCGAGTTCCGGGCCGCGCCCGGGGCCGAGCCGGTGATTGACGGCGGGGTGCCTGTGCGCGGCTGGGCGCCTGTGATCGTCAACGAGCGGCAGGCCTGGGCGGCCGATATGACCTCGCTGCTGCTCGAGTTCGGTCCATTCCGCTCCCTTTTCGTGAACGGCGCGCGCTGTCGCCGGGCGCGCTATCCCGCCGAGGGCTACCTCTGGATCGAAGAGGCGCCGGACTCTCCCGCGGGCTCGAATGTCCGGACCGGCAACAGCGCGCTGTTGCGCGGCTCGTTCCGTTTTCGCGCGGCGCCGGGCGACCTGGACGGCGTGCAGTCCTGGCAGGATGCGGAAGTGGTGATGCTCAACCGCTGGATCAACGAGCGCATGCCGGTCGCGTCATATGATGCCGCATCGCGCATCCTCACGACGCAGACGCGAACGAGGTTGTTTCTGAAAACCGAGTACAGCGAAGCCGGCAAGACAATCCGCTACTGGATCGACAATGTGCGCGAAGGGCTGCTGGAACCGGGGGACTGGTATCTCGATACCGGAGAAAAACGCCTGTACTACCTGCCGCTGGAGGGTCAGGATATCAAGGCCTGCGAGGTCGTGGTCCCCGTGGTCCGGCAGTTCCTTCGCATCCGCGGCGAGCTGGAAAACGACCGGCCGGCCGGCGGGGTGGCTTTCCGGGGCATCACCTTCCGACATGCCGACTGGTGTGAAGCGAGTACTCGGCCGGTCTGGTGGGATCCGTACGCGGAGTCCGCGGCCCAGCAGCATTCACGCGCCAGTTTCCGCTCCTTTGTCGAGATCAACAACGCCGACCCGCATATCGAGACCGGCTCCTCCCCGCAGGCCGCGGTTCATTTGCCGGGGAGCATCCAGCTGGAAGGCGCCCGCAACGTGACCATCGAGGACTGCCGCATCGAGCATGTCGGGTTTTATGGCATCGGCCTGGGCGAAGCATGCCGCGCGGTCCGGCTCCTCGGAAACACGATCAGCGACATGGGCGGCGGCGGCGTGATCGTTGACGGCATGGATGTGCACGGGGATCCGCGCCGGATCACGGGCCACTGCCACATCACCGACAATCTTATCCACGGCGGCGGACAAGTCTTTCCGGCCGCCTGCGGGATCACCTTGGCGCATTCGGTGCAGAACGTCGTGGCGCACAACGAGATTCACGACATGACCTACTCGGGCATTTCCTGCGGCTGGCTCTGGGGGCTGTGCGACAGCGTTTCGCGCCTGCATTGGATATACAAGAATCACATCCACGACCTTGGTCGCCGCGGGGGCATGAGCGACATGGGCGGCATCTACCTGCTCGGTCCCCAACCCGGCACCTTTATCGAGAATAACTACATTCACGATATCCAGAGTGCGGCCTATGGCGGATGGGGAATCTACCCGGACGAAGGCAGCTCGCTGCTGACAATCGAAAAGAACGTCGTGGTGCGGACCGGATCGGATTCTCTTCACGAGCACATGGGCCGGCAGAACGTAATCCGCAACAACCTGTTCCTGCTGGGCGGCGAGGGCGGCGTCCGCTTCTCGCGCTCGACCCGTAACCGCTGGCAGGCCTTCCCGACCGAGGGCGGGCTGTTTTTCGGCAATATCGTAGTGACCGACGGCGCGCCCGTGATTCACGACTTCCTCGCCTATCAGGAACGCAATCCCTATCGCTTCGATCTCAACGTGTACTGGGACAGTCGGGGCAAGCCCGGCTGCATGACGCGGCGGGGCATGAACGGTCAGTGGCAACCGTTGAGCTTTGAGGAACGTCGCGCCGCGGGGCTGGACCTGCATTCCGTACTGGCTGATCCGCGCCTGAAGGACGCGGCGGCCGGAGACTTCGCGCCGACCGCCGATTCGCCGGCGCGCGCACTCGGCTTTGAACCGGTCGACCTGTCGGATATTGGCCCGCGCCCCCGGAAGCAGCGGATCATCCGGCATGAACCGCACCCGTATACCGCCATGGAGAATGGAGGATTCCCATGAGCGCGTTTCCGGCTGCGGAAATCCGTGACCGCCTTTCGGCTTGGTGGGCTTTCGAAGACTCCGGATCCCCGTGCATCCTGGGATCGGTCTGCGACGGCCCGCTGCCGGATACCGAGGACCTTGCGCGCTTCTGGCAGGACGAGCCCTTCGTCATTGATCGCGCCATGGCCGTGATCAACACCTCGACCTACTACGGCCAGGCGGTGCCCTATCATTATGTAGACCAGGGCTCCAGCGCCATGGCCGAAGTCCTCGGCTGTCCCATGCGCGCCGTGGACAAAGAGACCGTATGGGCGGATGCCTGCCTGAAGCAGGCGCAGCAGGTCCTGGACATCCGCTTTGACCCCGCAGCGCCCTGCTTCCGGCGCATCCGCCGGCTGACGGAAGCTTCCTGCGAACGGGCGCCCGGCCACCACATGGTGGCGCCGTTCGCGCTGGAGGGTATGACCGACCTCATGGCGGCCCTGTACGGCCTGGAACCCTTCCTGATCGACAGCCTCACGCAACCGGATCTCGTGGCGCGCTGCCTGGAACACCTCAAGCAGATCTGGCTCGAGGCCTGGAGCCAGATCCAGTCTGTCATCAATACCGGCAACCCGGGCGGTATCAGCTGGGTGGGTATCTGGGCGCCTGGCGCCTCCTTTCCGCTGCAGGAAGACGTGGCCTACAACCTATCGCCCGCCGCCTTCGAGCGGTTCTGCATGCCGCACATCCGGGACCAGGTTGCGGCCATGGAGTATCCCTTCTTTCATGTTGACGGTGTCGGCATGATTCCGCACCTGGACGCGCTGCTGACAATCCGGGAACTCAAGGCCATTCAGTGGCAGCCGGGCGCCGGCAAGGAAGATCTGGCGCAGTGGCACGACCTGTTACGGAAAATTCTCGCGGCCGGGAAGTCGGTGCAGGTGTATGCCCGGGCGGCCGAAGTGAAGCCCCTGGCCGCGGCCCTCGGCACGCGCGGCGTCATGGCCGTCATTACCGACGCGACCCACGAAAACATGCAGGCTCTGATGGCGAATTACCGGGAGTGACGCGCGCTTGCGCATCGCGGGTGCCCCCCCCCCCCCCCCCCCCCCCGACGCCACCGCCATGCT
>JAIPIQ010000184.1 GCA_021734645.1 Fidelibacterota bacterium
GGGCCAGGATTCGCCGGGGTGTACATTCGAGCAATAGGTCAAATGCCAGGGACCGGTTCCAGCGGCGTGGGGCGGGCGCCAGTTCATACGGTCACGGGCGCCCCGGCGGCCGCGGGGGCCCGGCCGCGAGCCCGCGCGCGCAACCGTTCCAGCCCGGCCACCAGCCGGGCGCGATCCATTTCGTGCACCTCGATCCGCTGCCCCAGGGGCCACGGCAGCGTCACCGTCAACTGACCGCCCAAGTGTTCGCGGAAAAGGGCCAATCCCTCGAACAGGGGATGATCCGCAGCAAGCGGCCCATCATCGAGCACAGCGTCCCACAGCGAGAAACCGGCCGTTTCGAGCCCGGCGAGCAGCCGTTGGCAATCAACCGGCGCCAGCCAGCCCTGCGCCGCGGCATACTCCGCATCCAGCGCCAGTCCGAAGGCCACGGCCTGACCATGCGGCATCCGGTAGCCGGACAAACTCTCGAGCCGGTGCGCCGCCCAGTGGCCGCAATCCAGCGGCCGCGCCGATCCCATTTCGAACGGATCGCCGCTGGTGCGGATGTGATCGAGGTGCAACGCGGCGCAGCGCCGCACCAGGGCTTCCATGGCCGCGGGCTCGCGGGCCGGGTACCGGGCCGCGTCAGCGCACAACTGGTGAAAGAAGGCGGCGTCCTTGATCAGGGCCACCTTGAAGGCCTCGGCCACGCCGCCCAGCCAGTGGGCCAACGGCAAAGAGGACAGCAGGTCCAGATCGTTCACCACCGCCGCGGGCGGCGCGAACACCCCGATGGCATTCTTCTGGCCATGGAGATTCATCCCGTTCTTGACCCCCAGACCCGCGTCGTTCTGCGCCAGGGTTGTCGAGGGCAAGCGCACCAGCCGCAAACCGCGATGCACCAGCGCCGCCGCAAACCCCACGGCATCCAGCACGGCCCCGCCCCCCGCCACCAGCACATAAGACTGGCGGCACAGCCGGTACTCGAGCATCTGATCCAGCGCGGCCATGATCAGCCGATAGTCGTTTTTGACGGCCTCGCCGCCCGGCACCGGCACCGGCGCAGCCACCAGGTCCAGCCGCGGCGCCCGCGCCGCAAACCAGCGTTCCAGGCGCAGCGGAAAGTCCGGCTGCGCGGCGGCCAAACCGGCGTCCACGAACGCCAGCACCCGCGCGGAGGCGCCCGGTTCCGCCGTCGGCTCGAATACGGAGGCCAGCGTTTCGTTACCGGGCGCGAATACCCCGCGCGTGAAGCAGACCGGATACGTGAAAGGAACGGAAAAAGACTGGCGGATCCTGTCATTCATGGCGTGCCGCCCTCCCAGTGCCGCTTGGCGAGGGCGGCGAGGGCCACCAAGTTTTCCGGCGCGGCGGCTGGCTCAAAGGTCGCCGCCCAGGCCACCTCGAGGCCGGGACCGCCCCGGCCGTGGGTGCCGCGCACGCGGCCGGGGTTCCGGGAGACGGAAGGCGGCGGCCAGCCCCAGAACAGCTCGGCCGGGTCATAGCCAGGCTTGTTGTGAATATCAATGTGGCGGGCATAATCCGGCGCTTCGCCGGGCGCGGTCCACCACGGATAGGCAAACCAGCGGCCGGGCGCGGCCACCAGCATCAACTCGCCCCCGCGGGCGCGCAGGCCGGGATCGGTCTCGCGTACCTGGCCGACGCCATCCAGTTGGGAGAGGACGTCCCGCGCGGCTGCGGCGGCGGCGGGGTCGGCGCAATAAACCAGCGCCACCTGGTGATCCGTCACGGCCAGCGCCCGGCCCGCGAAAAAATCCGGATAGGCGCGGCCGCGCACGGACCGGACCTCGAACAGTCCGTCGGCGCGCAAAGCGCGGTTGGGGTAAACCGGCGGCCCGCTGACGGTCTCCATGGCATAGTCGCCGAAGACCAGCACGTCATACCCGGCCGAACGCGCGGCGGCCAGCAACCGGGCCAGCAGCTCGTCCAACACGTCCGCCGCGGCCGCCGCGGCCGGATGCTCGGGGCCATAGCGCTGGAGATCGTAATCCAGATGCGGCAGATAACCGCAGAGCAGGTCGGGTCCGGCGCGCACGGCCATCAATTGGACCAGCGCCTCGGCGATCCAGGTCGAACTGCGCCGGTTGGCCAGGGGCCCCCAATAATGGGCCAGTTGAAACGGACGCCCGATGGCCGTACACAGGTCGGCATAGAGCGGCGGCGGCTGGGTATAGCAGTCCTGAATCAGGCCGCCGTGATGCTTGTGCACCGGCTTGGGCGAAAGAATGAAATCCGCCGCTTCGCCCAAGCTTTGCTGCCAGCAGACCAAACCCACGCGCCGCCCCGCCGCCCGCCCCGCCGTCCACCAGCGCGTGCCCGCCACCAGCGCGGCGGATTGCTCCCAGAAAAAGGTGCGGCGGATCGTGCGGTCAAAAAAGCCGTTGGCCGAGACGCCATGATCGGCGGGCAGCCGGCCCGTGCGAAACGTGGCCTGAACGGGGCAGGTCAGGGCCGGGAAGATTCCCTCGCAGGACTGGAAGGCCAGCCTGCTCCGGGGCCAGCCCCGGGCCTGGGCGAACCGCGCGCCCAGCGCGGCGGCTTGGATGATCAATAGTTTGTTGGTGCCGGCCATGGTGCATCCTCTTCGCACATTTCCCCCCTTTTGGACAAGCTGCAACTGTTTATGCTTGTCAGGCGCGCCGGTTTGCGGCAGGCTCCGCCCGCGAAAAAGAAGACCGGTGGAGTCCGGCTTGGTGGAAAGGATCAACAACCATGTATACAGCATCAGATTTGCGCAAGGGCTTGAAAATCGAAATCGAGGGCGCGCCCTGCATCATTACGGACTTTCAGTTCGTCAAGCCGGGCAAGGGCCAGGCTTTGTACCGCTGCCGCATCAAGAACCTCTTCACGGGGGCGTCGGTCGAGCGGACGTTCCGCTCGGTGGACAAGATTGACCAGCCCAACGTGGAAGAGCGGGATCTGGTGTATTCCTACGCCGAGGGGGATCACTACGTCTTCATGGATCCCAAGACCTACGAACAGGTTACCCTGGGCGCGGATGTGCTCGGAACAGCGCGACTGCTGCTGACCGAAGATCTGCCGGTGCGGGTAGTTTTCTTCAATGACCGGGCGTTCGAGGTTTCCCTGCCGAATTTTGTCGAGAAACGCGTGGTCACGACGGAGCCCGGCGCCCGCGGCGATACGGCCACGAATGTCATGAAGCCGGCTATCGTCGAGGGGGGCTATGAATTGCCCGTGCCGCTTTTCATCAACGAGGGCGATCTGATTCGGATTGACACCCGCGACGGCAAGTACGACGGCCGGATCAATTGACGCAGCCGTCCAGCCCCCGGCCGGCCCTGCGCCTCCGCGCCCAGACCCTGCGGGCCCTGCGCGCGCACTTTGAAGCGCAGGATTACCTCGAGGTCACGACGCCCCTCCGGACCCGGGCGCCAGCCCCCGAGGAACACCTCGCTCCGCTGGCCTGCGGCAACGGCTGCTGGTTGCGCGCCAGTCCGGAACTGTACCATAAACGCCTGCTGGCCGAGGGCTGGCGCCGCCTGTTCGAAATCGGCCCCTGTTTCCGGGCCGGCGAAATCGGCCCCCGCCACTACCCCGAATACACGCTCCTCGAGTGGTATCGCGTCGGCGCCGATTACCGCGACCTGCTGGCGGAAACCCAGGATCTGCTGCGGGCCGCCGCCCAGGCCGTGCATGGCGCGCACCGCTGGACCTATCAAGGCCACGCATTGGATGTGGGCGGGCCGTGGGACATACTGCGCGTCAGCGAAGCCTTTCAGGCGGCCGCCGGCTGGGATCCCGCCGCAGCCTTCGACCCGGACCGTTTCGACCTGGACCTGGTCGAGCGCGTCGAGCCCTCCTTTTCGAAAACGCGGCCGACCGTGCTGATGGACTACCCGGCGCCCCGCGCCGCGCTCGCCCGCCTCAAGCCCGGCGATCCCCGGGTCGCCGAACGGTGGGAATTATACCTGGGCGGCATCGAGCTGGCCAACGCCTACTCCGAGCTGATTGACCCGGCCGTCCAGCGCGCGCGCTTCGAGACCGCCCGCGCGGCTCAGGCCCGCGCAACCGGCAACCCACCCCTCCCCCTGGACGAAAACTTCCTGGCGGCGCTGGACACCGGCCTGCCCCCCTGCGCCGGCATCGCCCTGGGCGTGGACCGGCTGGTCATGCTTCTGACCGATGCGCCCGTCATCGCGGACGTCCTGGCCTTCGCCGAGCCGGACTGACGGTCCTTACGCGCCGCTTACGCGCGCATAGCCCGGGCGAAAGCGTGCAGATTGGCGGCTGACGTATCCGGGGTAATTTCACAGCCCGCGGAGACAATGCAACGCCCGCCGGCCTGGGCATCCGACTCCCGGGCGCAGGCGGTGATCTGGGCGGCCGTGCCGTTCTCAATGACCGTCACCGGGTCGCACTTGCCGCTCAGGACCTGGGCGGGACCGAGCAATGGCGCAAAGGGTTGCATCGAGGGCACCAGGTGGTCCACATCCACGATATCGGCCCCGGTCTTAATCATGTCGGGCAACAGGGCGGCCGTATTGCCGCAAATATGCAGCTTGGCCAGGGCGCCCAACCGGTGGGCATGGTCCACCATCTGCTTTTCGCGCGCAAAGGCAAACTCACGGTAGAGATTCGGTCCGAGCTGAGAACAAAAGGCATCGCCGATGCCGATGCAATGAGCGCCCGCCTCGATCTGGAGGGTGATGAATTCCAGGGCGCAGGCCGTGATGAGATCCATGGCCTGGTGCACGGCCTCGGGATCATCGTACAAATCCAGCGCCGTGGCGCTCACCCCCCGCAAATCCGCGTATTCCGCCACGGGCCCCTCGACCCAGCCCACAATAAAATACTGCTCACCGCGGAGGCGCCGGAATTCGCGGATTTCCTCGATCCGGCCCCGGCAGCGGGCGTGCTCGAGCGGACGATAGGGCGGCAGGGCGGCCACCGCCCGCGCATCCGCCGGATGCCCGCCCCGCTCGATCGGCATGCCGTCCTCCGGGTACTCGATCTCGACGCCAAAGGCTTCGGCCTCGCAGTAGGGATCGGACATCACCGTGACCCAATCGGCCTCGAAATCATCGGCGCAGCGGAGCATGGCCTCGCATTTGGCGCGGTAGTCGAGACAGAATTTGCCATAGGGCACCCCCGCATACCGGGCGGCCCACCGCATGACGATGGGATGAAACGGCGGGCGGTCCACGGTCTCGCCGCGGATGAAGCGCAGGGTGCGTTCGGTCGGGGTCATTTGCATCGGTTCACTGCTCCTCTCTGTATTCCAGCTCAGTACTCAATCCAGCCATGAAAGCCCATAACGCGGTTCATGTCAAAGTGAGAATTGCTGCCGGTGGGGGCGCAGTTGAGATTCGTTGCCCTGCGCCCGCAGGAGTCCCGCTGCTGTAGCAATGAGGCTCACGCGAAGCCGCGAAGAGCGCGAAGAGGAACCGGGGTGTCGGCCGACTTCCAGTTCGGTCCGTTCGATTCCGATTCCGATCCCGACGCCGACCCCGATTCTTGTTTGTGGGCGCTCGCCATCTATTGCAGCACGGAACCGGGAAGCGAGCAAGTGTTTTGCCGTCTTCACTCCGACACCCCGACACGCCGACACCCCGACACCCCGACACCCCGATCACGAGGCGAGTCAGTGAATCGTGATTGCGCCCTGGGGGCGTCATTCCACGGCGATGCGCACGCGGTCGTCGGCGCCGTGGCCCGTGCTGCAAACAATCTGGTGGGTCCCGCGTTCGAGGGGCCAGAAGAGGGTTTCGCCGCTGGCGACCGCGCCCAGATAGCGATCATTGACGAACCAGTGCAAGGTTTCGCCGGGCCCATCGCTGACGGCGTTCAGGGCGAGCTGCTGGGTATCCGGTTGCAGCCCGCTCAAGCGGCGGAAGGTGCTGTCGGGCGCGGGTGAAGTAATGCGCACGGCCGTCGGCGGTGGCGCGCGCGCGGGCCGCGCCGGGGCCGTCGCCGCCAGGGGCCAAGCC
>JAIPIQ010000185.1 GCA_021734645.1 Fidelibacterota bacterium
CCTGAACCGGACGGCTCACAACGGCCGCAGCAACGCCGCCCGCACGGTGCGGCTCGCCGCCCGCGGTCCCAGCCAGATGCTCAGGTAGCCCCGGGCGAAATCCCACCCCGCAATCCGCCCCTGCTTCCGCCCGTTCAACAACAGCTCGCCCCCCCAGCCCCGCGCGTAGGTCAACAGGTATCGGTCGTACCGCTTCACATCCCGGTAAAGTGCGTTGAGCTGGTCAACTTGTGGTTGGATCGCCGCCAATTCCGCTGCCGTCAGATTCTCCGCCAGGGCCTCGAGCCCGTTGTCAATCATGGCGCGCGCGGGCACGTCCCGCAGGTAGATGATCTCCAGCGCGTAGGCCGTTTCCTCCCGGTCCAAATCCGCGGGCGTCCCCCCGGGCGGCAGATACAGGGCCGCGGCATACACCCGGAAGACCAAACCCGCGCGCAGCAAACCCGCACTGTACAAGCGCAGCCGCTCCCCGCCAACCACCCGCTCGGCGGCCAGCCGGACCCCCTCGAAAGTGACGTCCCCGCACGCCGCCGACGCCCCGCAGACCACCGCCGCCACCAAGCTCAGCCATAATCCGCCAAGCCGCACAACCACCCGCCCCCCTGAGCCCTGATTCCTCGGTCTTATGGCCATGCCAGCATTCATGTTGGCGCGAATTCTGCGCAGACCGTCGGGCAAGTCAAGAGCGGATTCAGCCCGACATTTGTTGTTGAAGGGGGGCGACGACTCGTTCAAGCGCCATTCCGGACCTTCGCAACGCCCGGAATCCCCTATTGGGAATCGCTGGCTTTTCGGCTGGTTTTTCGGCTTGCCGGTTGCGGCCGGTTGGGGCTAAGCTGGCGGTAGTCAAATGGAACGCATGAGGTCACAATGAACGCCATAGCAATGATTCTGGGCGGCGGGGAGGGCACGCGCCTGCAGCCCTTGACGCGCGACCGCGCCAAGCCGGCGGTGCCAATCGGCGGCAAGTACCGCCTGGTGGACATCCCCATCAGCAACTGCATCAACAGCGGCATCCGGCGCATTCACCTGCTGACCCAGTTCAACAGTGTCTCCCTGCACCAGCACATCCAGGCCACCTACCGCTTCGATCAGTTTCACCGGGGCTACGTCCGCCTGTTGGCCGCCCAGCAGACCACGCAGGGCGACATGTGGTACCGGGGCACGGCCGACGCCGTGCGCCAGACCCTGCATCACGTCATTCAGGAAAACCCGACCCATGTGATCATCCTCTCGGGGGATCAATTGTACCGTATGGATCTCCAGCAAATCATTGCGGAGCACGTGGACCGCCAGGCGGAATTGACCATCGCCACCAAGCCGGTGGCCCGGACCGAGACCAGGGGCCTGGGGATCATGCGCGTGGACAAATCCCAGCGCATCGTGGATTTCGTCGAGAAACCGACTGCGGACGACGAACTGGACAGTCTGGCCGTTCAGCACGGCGGCGCGGAGCGCTACCTGGCCAGCATGGGCATCTATGTGTTCAATGCCCAAACCTTGAAAGATCTGCTCGATAATGACCTGACGGATTTCGGGCGGGACATTGTTCCCATGGGGATCAAGCAGAGGCGGGTGTACAGCCATGTGTTTGACGGCTACTGGCGCGACATCGGCACGGTGCGCAGTTTCTGGGAGGCCAATCTCGAACTGACCGATGAATTGCCGTCCTTCTCGTTCTATGAAGCGAACGCGCCCATTTACACGCACATGCGCTACCTGCCGCCGTCGAAGATCAACCGCTGCGACATCACCCGCAGCCTGCTCAGCGAAGGCTGCATCATTTCCGGCCACCGGGTGCTGCATGCGATCATCGGCATTCGCGCCATTGTGCAGCAAGGCGCCGTGATCGAACATTCCGTGGTCATGGGCGCGGACTACTACGAACCCGAACCGCCCCCCGGCCTGCCGCCCATCGGGATCGGGCCCGAAGCCTTCGTGCAGCACGCCATCATTGACAAGAATGCGCGGATCGGCGCGGGCGCCTACATCACGCCGGACAACAAGCCCAACAACACGGTGACGGACCTGTACACGATCCGGGATGGCGTGATCGTGATCCCGAAAAATGCCGTGATCCCGCCGGGCACCCACCTCTAGCCGCCCCATGCCCATCAAACGCTTTGAGATCGGGCCCGGCGCGGCCGGCCCCCTGCGGGAGGTGCTCGCGCGGCAACTGGGGTGCAGCGGCCGCGTCGCCAAAGCCTTGCTGGACCGGCGCGCCGTGCTCCTGAACGGGCGCCGCATCTGGATGGCACGCCATCCCGTCCCCGTCGGCGCCCTGCTCGAAGTGCAGGACCTCGCCCCCGGCGCCGACGACCAACCGGCGCGGATTCCCATTCTCTGGCGCCAGGGCGCCGCCCTGGTGGTCAACAAGCCGCCCGGCCTGGTGACTACCGGTCCCGACAGCCTCGAAACCTGCCTGCAACGGCAATTGAACTGCCCGGAACTCACCGCCGTCCATCGCCTGGACCGCGACACCACCGGCTGCCTGCTGTGCGCCTGTGACGCCGCCACCCGGATCCGGCTCGTGGCCGCCTTCAGCGAACAGTCCGTCACCAAAATGTACCACGCCCTGGTCCGCGGCGTGCCCCCGGACAAAACCTTCGTCATCACCCGCAAAATTCAAAATCAGTCCGCCTGCACCCGCGCCCGCGTCCTCGCCGCCGGCGACAACGCCGCCCACCTCCAACTCGACCTGCGCACCGGCCGCACCCATCAAATCCGCATCCACCTCGAACAAATCGGCCATCCCGTGCTGGGCGACAAGCAGTACCTGACCGGCAAACTCGATCCCCGCTGGCGCGCGCTGCCCCGCCACATGCTCCACGCCGAACGCCTCGTCTTTCCCCAACCCGACGGCAACGGCCGCGTCGTGGTCCGCGCCCCCCTGCCCCCCGACTTCCGCCAGGCCATGAAACGCCTCGGCCTGCGGTAGACGCGCGCCCGGTGATCAGCGGCGGCATTTCTCTCATCCCATTCCCGACAAGGTGCGCGACCAGGTGCGCGACAAAGCTTGGCAGACACAACTTCTCTGCCCCTAATACCCGGCACACCACCGACTCCTGACCTGATCTTACCCGCAGATGAGCTTGACAGGCACACGGCGCTCTGGCAGCTTCCCGATCATGAAAACGCTCTTTCAGGCCGGTTCCAGCGAGCGGGCGCTCGTGCCACCTGAAAAGCGCTTTCTTATCAGGTGGAATAATGTCTGAATTGAAACCCGTGGATGCCAGGTTGATTACCACGCGAGTCGTTGAAAACAAACCGAATCACAACGTTATTTACTCTGCGGCAACCGCTCCCGACGGGAAAATTTATTTCGGATTGTCGGCAGAATTCGATTCTCCGGGCGTTTTCGGACAGATCATTTGTTACGACCCGGAACTGGATTGTTTCGAGGATGTCGTTGATTACGCGGAGATCGTGAAGCAGCCGCCCGACAGCTTGCGACACCCCCACTCGAAGATTCATACGGCGATCTGCATTGACGACCAGGGCAAAGTTTATGCGGCCACCCACATGACCGCCCCGCCGGTGGGAGAAGACTATTATCACTACTGGCATGCCTACAACGACCCGTTGCGTTCTTTTCAAGGGAGCCGTCTGGTCATGTACGACCCGGCAACCAGGGCGGTAGAAGATCTGGGCGTGATCGCGCCGAAGTGCGGTTGCCGTTGGCTGGGACACAATCCGGCAGATCAAGAACTCTACATGACCACGTTCCTTACCGGACATTTCATTGTCGTCAAACTCAAGACCGGCGAAGTCAAGGATTTGGGGCGCATCTCCCAGTATGATTTCATGGGACCGTGCTACAGCGCCGCCGGATTTGTCTATACCACCGATTGTCATGGCTTCATGCTGCGTTATTCGCCGCGGGACGAATCCATCGTCAAATTGCCGCTCGCGCTTCCCAATGCGCCCTGGCGCTCCGATGACGGTAACGGTCTGTTTCATTTGGTTCCCGGGCCGGACAAGCTCAAACTTTACGGCGTGGCGGCGGCCGCGCAACGCGTCTTCGAGTTTGACCCGACCGTCGGCAAATATGGCGGCATCCGTGATTACGGTACGCTCGGCGGGGAGGATCGGCCGGACGAATATCTGACCGATGTGATATTTCCCCGCACGATTACCGTGGGCCACGACCACAAAATCTATGTCGGCACCAAGAACTATGTTTCCGGCGTTCCCGGTTCAACGATTGTGGCCATTGACATTGAAAGCGGCGAAAAGACGTATCACGGACTGATGCGGGTCGAGGGGTTTTCGCAAGTCAACACGCCGGTGGCGTCGTGTACCGGCAAAGATGGCAGCATCTATTTTACCGCCGAGCAGCCATCCAAAGAATCGGCGTTGCAGATCATTATCTTCAACCCGTCCGGAATCCGCAAGCCGCTGCCAGCATACACGGAAAAATATCGAAACAAGGATGTCAACGCCACGGCCTATGCCAACCATGATTTTTCCTACTATCTGCCAGACAGGGAAAAGAATTCCTGCTATGTTGCCAAAGGAAACTTCATGGCGCAGGAACTCGGCGATCGTGGACGCGTGCCGCTGATTCCGCGCAACCAGTGCGCAGTTGACGCGCTGTTGTCGAGCAGTGACGGCCAGGTGGTGTTCGGCGCGACTTCTGGCGAAAAATCTCATTTCTTCTTCTATCTGCCGTTTACCAAAAGACTGATTCCGCTCAATGCTTTGTCGGCCACTCCCGCCGCGTGCCGGGCCATGGTGTCGGATAAGGACGGTATCGTCTACATGGGAACGAGCGGACTGGGGCGCGGCGAATTCGACGGCCGGCTTTATTGCTACGATGCGCCGGCCAACCGGAATCAGTTTTCGGCGTTGAACGATGTGGATCGCGGTGAATTCAGCCTGGCCTCATCACTGCCTTCGGAAGATTTTCGCCGCATCGCTGATCTGGGGGTCGTCGCGCCGGGGGAGGGAATCGTCGCCATGTGCTACGCGCCGGAACGGCATTGCATCCACGGCGTGACCAGTGGCGGCAACTTTTTCACTTACGACCTTGCCTCGGGTGAGAAAAGTCTGAAGCGGATTTTTGCCGAGTTCATCGTCAAGCCGCACAATATTCCACGGGCAATCATTCAACGCGATGGGTTGGTCTATTTTTCGGGCCGCCACGGGCAGATCATCGTCCATGATCCACAAGCTGAGGACTTCCGGGTCACGACCATGAAAATCCCGGCCGGGCAGGGGCGCGAATACCTCAATCACGCCACCTGTTTCGCGAATGCTCCGGATGGCTTCATCTATGGCGGGACGGGCGCCGACGGACTCTTATTCCGGATTGACCCGCAGGCCGAAAAGATATTCAACTTAGGCAGACCCGGCATCGAACACCAAATTCTCTCTTTGACCATCGGCAACGACGGCACGGTGTGGGGACTCTCCGGCGGCCCCGATCAATTGTCCCATTTGTTCCGTTTCAAACCCGATGCGCATGAATTCGAGGATATGGGGATGATGCGTTCCAGAGTGCCGCACATCTGGGTGGTACACCGCGCGACAACCATGACCACGGGCGCCGACGGGGAACTGTTCATCGGCGAAAGTGACGCCATTTCGCACCTCATGACCTATTTCCCGCCGGTGGTGCACGGATGACGATAAAGCTGGCTGAGGAATGAAAGAAACGGAGAGGGGCTGGAGTACCGGTGGAGCCCCCCCCGCCCTAGTCATTCGGGCGCCCACCATTCTGATTCGACTTTGGCCCCCCGGGGCGCTATAACGTAACCATGAAATTTACCAAGCTGGGGCTCAGCCCCGAATTGCTCGCCGGCATCACCCGCCTGGGTTTCGAAACCCCGACCCCCGTGCAGGCCGCCGTGATTCCCGCCATGCTCAATCGTCGCCGCGACCTCGTGGCCCTGGCCCAGACCGGAACCGGCAAAACCGCCGCGTTCGGCCTGCCGATGCTCCAA
>JAIPIQ010000186.1 GCA_021734645.1 Fidelibacterota bacterium
AGCGTTGGCCAATGAACCCCGTGAACGGGTCCCATGCTTCTTTGTCCGTTCCCGCGTTCGTTTGTGGTTCTGTATGCTCGAATCGGGACGCCGCCGCAAGCGCTGCCTAACACAGGTCAGTGAATCGTGATTGCGCCCCTTGCGCGCCTGGGCGGCCGTTTGAGGTTGCACGGCTTTGCCGGTCGGCGTATGAGGGTAGCGAGTAATTGTCAGTCGTCCCTTGATGGAGCGTTCGGATGCAAACACATGAAGTACGAGCCGTTTTGAACGTGCGGGATTTTGGCGCGCGGGGGGTGGCGGTGCGCGCCGAGACCCAGATCTGCCCGGCGCGGGTGCATGCCGGCTGGAACCCGCTGGCGGAGCTGCGGCGGACGATTTACCGGGCGCCGGCTGACGAGCCGTCGGCGCGGGATACGGCGGCTTTGCAGGCGGCGTTGGATGCCGCGGCGGATCAGGGGGGTGGCACGGTGGTGGTGCCGCCGGGCGATTATCTCACCGGTCCCTTGTGGCTGCGTTCGCATGTGCATTTGCATCTGGCGCCCGGCGCCACGCTGTGGGGGTCGCCGGAGCTGGCTGACTACGCCAGCGAAACCCTGTTGTCGGAAGAGATTCATGGCAAGACCCATTTGACCGGGCGCGCCCGTGACATTGCCCTGCTGAATGCCCGCGGGCAGAAGAACATCGGCCTGAGCGGGTCGGGACAGCTTTGCGGGCAGGGCGGGGCCTTCATGATTCCCTGGTGGCGGGCGGATAAGTCCTATCCGCTGGAGCGCCCCTGGCGGCTGCTCTGCTTTCAAGACTGCGAGGCGGTAACGGTCCGGGATGTGTTCATTACGGACTCCTGCGGTTGGACCCTGGTATTCCGGGACTGCCGCCGGGTGCTCGTGGACGGGGTGCGCATCGAGAATTCCCATGGTCCGAACGTTGACGGCATTGACCTCGAAAACACCTCGAATGCCACGATCGCCAACTGCGACATCTTCACGACGGACGACGGAATTTGCCTGAAGTCCACCCGGCCGGACGGCGTGGTGCGCAATGTGGCCGTCAGCAACTGCAACGTGCGCACCATGTGCAATGCGTTCAAGATCGGGACCGAGACGCTCGGCTTGGTACAGGACGTGGTCTTCCATAATTGCACCGCGTACAACACCCCGACGGATGTGACGAATATGGCCGCCGCGGTGGCGGTCTGCTGTTGCGACGGCGCGCAGGTCGAGCGGCTGCAGTTCGAGAATATCACCGTGCGCGGTAGCCGGGCGGCTTTCTATCTGCACGTGGGGCGGCGCACGAGATACCAGGCGCCCCATCGCGCGCCCGTGCTGGGGCGCCTGCGCGATGTCCTCATCGGCAATCTGCAGGCGGACGAATGCACGCTGCCCTCCCTGGCCTGCGGTCATCCGGAGGCGCCGATTGACGGGTTGACCCTGCGCGATATCACCGTACGGGGCCACTTCGCCGCCGCGGCGGGCGCGGCCGACCGTTCGCCGCCCGAGCTGCCCGAGGGCTACCCGGACTCGGCAATGTACGGCGAATTGCCCGCGTACGGCTTGTATTTGCGCCATGTGAACCATCTGGCCCTGAGCCGCTTCCGGGTACACAATGCCAATCCGGACGATCCGCGTCCCTGGCTGGCGCAGCACAACACCCGGGCCGTTGCGGCCGATACGGAGAACCAGACGACATGAGCAAAGCAATGGACACGGCCAGCAGGCACGGGTTGATTCCCCGGGCGAACCACGATTGCACCCCGGCCTTGCACGCCGCCCTGGCGGCGTGTCAACGGCGCGGCGCGGCCGGGCTGGTGTTCGGCCCCGGCACCTACCACTTCTATCCGGCGGCCGCGCCCGAGCGGCACTGCTGGATTTCGAACAACGACAGCGGCTTCAAGCGGATCGCTTTTCACCTGCGCGGGCTGCGGGATTTTGTGATCGAGGGCCGCGGCGCGCACTTTCTGTTTCACGGGCGGATCAACCCGTTTGTGGCCGAGCAATGCGCGGGGTTGTGCCTGCGCGGGTTCACGGTGGATTGGGACCGGTCATTCGTGGCGCGGGCCGAGGTGCTGGCCCGCGGTCGCGATTGGATGGATCTGCGCCTGCCGCCGGGTGATCCCGGCCGGGTGGTGGACGGCCGTCTGGTCTATTTTGACGATGTCTACGCCGAGCTGCGGCCCTACTTGCGGTTCATGGAATACGATTTGGCGCGGCGGCGGCCCCTGCCGGATACCCGCGACTGGATGACCGACAACCGGGCGGAGGAACTGGAGGCAGGCACGGTGCGCGTGCGCGGGGTTTCCCCGCCGCCGCGGGTCGGCGCCACGCTGGTCATCAAGCATCAGGCGCGGCAGCACCCGGCCATTGTGCTGGACCACTGCCGGCAGACCCGCCTCGAGGAGCTCACCCTGCATCACAGTTGCGGCATGGGGATCATCGCCCAGAATTGCCGGGATGTGAACCTGAACCGCGTGCGGGTGACCCCGACCCCGGACAGTGACCGCCTGATCTCCACCCAGGACGACGCCACCCATTTCGTCAATTGCAGCGGCAAAATCGGCATGGCCGACTGCCTGTTCGAGAATCAATGGGACGACGGCACAAACGTGCACGGGATTTATCAGCGCCTGCGTCAGCGCCTCGGGGTCCTGATGCTCGAAGTCGGCCATTACCAACAACTGGGCATCGCCATGGCCGCCCCCGGCGAAACGCTCGAATTCATCAATCGCCGCACGCTGCTGACCTACCATCAGGCCCGGATCAAGTCGGTCACGCCGTTCAACCCGCAGTTCACCGGCGTGACGTTTCACGAGCCCCTGCCGGCGGCGTACCGCGACGGCGACGCCGTGGCCAACCTGGACCGTACGCCCGCCCTGACCATCCGCGACTGCGTATTCCGCAACAACAAGCCGCGCGGGATTCTGGTGACCACACCCCGGCGCGTGCTGATCGAGAAGAACACCTTCCAGACGGCCGGCGCCGCCATCTATATCAGCGGCGATGCCAATTTCTGGTTTGAATCCGGCGGGGTCCGGGATGTCACCATTCGGCGGAACCTGTTCGAGGACTGCAATTTCATGACGCGGGCCACGGGCCAGGCCGTCATTGATATCGCCCCGGAGATTGCGCCGCGGCGGGCGCAAGGCAGCGGGTATCATCAGAATATCCGCATTACCGACAACGTCTTTCGCGGCAGTCAAACCGCCCGGCGCGCGTTGATTCGCCACCGCGCCGCGCAACAGGTGGTTACCGAGCCGAACCGGATCGAGCCGCGCTGAGGCTCAACCGACCTGGTTGTCGCCCCATTCATCGGCCATTTCGAGGGGGGCCTCCGCTTCGGTCGGCCGCCAGCGCTTGGCCCAGTGCATGAGCAGACCGAAAACGCCGACGGGGATCAGCCCGCCATAAAACAGAATGTGCGCCAGGCCGAAGTCGTAAATGGCGGCCTCGGGGGTCCGGCGGGCCAGGTTCCAGAAAATCAGCAGGCAACTGAGCCAGACGGCGAGAAAATTGGGCAGGGAATCCCCGGAGCGCATCCAGTGCAGCCCGCTGAGGCGCTTGCGGGTGATGGGAAAGAACAGGTTCGAGCCCATGAACCCCAACTGGTCCTCGATCAGGTGCGCGGCATAGCCGCAGAGCATGACGACGGACGCGCGCCAGCCCCAGATCAGGCCGCCGAGGGCCGCCAGCAGGGCGCCAAACGTGAAACTATGGGTCCATTCCCGATGCCACGGCAGGAAATGCAGGACCACGCGTTGCGGCGTCTGGCCCTCGAAGGCAAAGGTCGGGCCGTCAAAAATATCCACCCGGGTCGTAGCGTCATAGGTTTGCACCAGGGAGACGTCCAGGGCGGCCGATCCCTCGCGGGCCTCCTTGGGTGCCGAGCCGGGAACGGGCACCTGGCCGGTATTGACCGCCGGGCCGAACCGGACGCGGACGCGATTGGCCTCCGGGTCAAACCGGACCTCGTATTGCTGCCAGTAGTCCGCGCCCAAGCGGATCGTGCTCAATTTGACGCGCACGGTGCGGTGCTCGCGCGCCGCGGTGCGGACCGCGTCGGCGATCTGTTCGGCGATGCGTTGGGGGTTCGGATCATTCGGATCGGGCTCGATATACACATCATGTTTATAGAAAAAGCGGTAGAACTTGAAATCGAGCGTGTCGGGCAGGAGCCCCATGAGGCCGCCCAGGATGAAGTGGACGGGGTTGCCATCGCGGGCGGCGGCGACGGCCCAGGGGAAGAACGAGGCCGCGGCCACGCCCGAAGCAAAGTGCGCTATGCCTTTCATGGGATCACCTCTTTCAAATCAGGCCCAGAAAACGGGCGATATCCGGTCCGATGCCGGTCATGTTGCAGGCGATGGGAAACAGCAGAATGCCGAGACAGTTGAGGCGGCGCGAGGCAAACAGCACCGGGATCAGGCCGATGCCCGTGCCCACCAGCATGACCGCCAGTCCCGACCAGCGCGTGACCGCAAACACCAGCAGGATGATGATGGCCAGCGCCGCCGCTGAAACATACCGGTAATTCACGCGCGCGACCAGACGGATGGTCCCCCGGGTGAGGAAACCCATCAGCAGAAAGGATACCGCGCCGGCCAGGGCAATGGCCGCCATCACCATGTAGTAGTCGCCCCACGTGCGGGGCGTGAACAGGCCGCGGACGATCCAGGCGCCGCCCCCGCGGGTGAGCCCCAGCCCCGGCACGAACATCAGCATGAACGCCCCCGTGTAGTAGATCACCTTCGAGACGCCCTGGGACATGATGAACACCCGTTCGTCGCGCTGGGCGGTGGCATGCCCCGCCAGCAGACCGCCCACGCCGCCCGTGACCACGGGAAAGAACGCGGCAAAGCCGCCGCCCAGCCCGCCGGCGGCCACGCTGCGCAGGATGGTTTCCGGATCCACGTCCACGGAATCGCCGACATGTTGGGGCGGCACCTGCGCGCCACTGATCAGGTTCAGCAGGCACCAGGGGATGGCGAACAGGCCCACGAAGGCGGGCATGATATTCTGGAACGCCATTTCGCTGGCGATGGGCGGGCGGTAGAGCAGAATGAAGCCCAGCAGCGCCGCCAGGAAAAAGGTGGCCAGGCCGGCGCCGAGGGACTTCCAGGCATCCAGGAACTTCCGCCAGCCCGCCGGGCCCACGTTGCCGCCTTTGGGCCATTCGGACATGAGGATGAACGTGATGATCACCCAGAGGATCCAGCCCATGTAGGGTCGCAGGACCGTCTGGACAATGGGCAGGATGCGGGGAGCGAGGGGGCCCACGCCGAAGATCAGCAGAAAGACGCCGGCCAGGCTGCCGATGCCGGTCATCATGGTCCCCTCGAAGCCGCGGCCGAACATCAGGTACTTCTGGCCCGGCAGCACGGTGAAGATCGCGCTTTCGTCGGGGGCGCCGAGGATGATCGAGGGGATGGTGTTGAGGATGGACCAGCCGACGATCATGGCCGCCATGAAGGGGATGGTGGCCTCCGGCGGCAAGGGGTGGCCGGCGGCGGCGAGCCAGTGAATGAAGACCACCAGCAGGCCCATCAGGTTGTAGACGTGCAGCCCCGGCAGGCAGGCCAGCACGGAGGAACCCGCCGCGCCAATCAACGAGGCCAGCAGGACGGTCAGCGCGGCGCTCATGGCGTCTCCTGCTCCGCCGCCGCCCAGCTCGTGACCGTCACGCTCCTGGCTTGCTTCAGACGCACCTGCGGCTGATCGTTGTAATATTCCAGGATGCCGGTGGCTTGGATCCCGTTGCCCACGCGGCGGACGGCCGGGGCCAGGGAGTCCGCCACGGATTGCCAGAACACTATGTTCAGCGCGGTCCCGTCGGCTTCGATGACCAGGCGGTGCGGCGCCCGACTGCCCGGCTCCGGGCCGAAGGACCGGGTGATCACGCCACTGACGGCCACCAGGGCGCCGGCCCGCTCCGGGGCCACTTCGGCCAGCG
>JAIPIQ010000187.1 GCA_021734645.1 Fidelibacterota bacterium
CATTACGGCCCGGTTCCTTGTTCAGCCTGGCGGTAGGCGCGGGGCGAGCGGCCCATGTGGCGTTTGAAGAGGCGGCTGGAGTAGAACGGGTCGGCGGTGCCGACGCGCCGGGGGATCTCGGCGGCGGAGAGCCCCGAGTGTCGCAGCAGAGGGGCCGCCTGCTGGACGCGGGTGCGCAGCAGCCACTGGATGACGCTGAGTGCCGTATGCCGGCGGAAGAGCCGGCTGAAGTGCCCGGGGCTGCACCCGGCCTGGCGGGCGAGGCGCGCCAGCGTCAGGGGTTCGGCCAGATGCGCATGCATGAAGCGCAGGGCCTGCTCGATGACGCCATCCGCGCCACCGGTCCCCCCCGCGTCCGGCTGGCGGTACAGCTCGGTCAGGACCAGCAGCAGCCGCGCATCCAATTCCGGCCCGCGCCCCCCCTGCACCTGGTGCGCGACCAGCCAGAGGCATTCGATCTCCGCGGCCAGGCTCAGGTTCCGGGCGTGGCGCACCTGGCGGTGCAGCGCGCGGAAGCGCGCGCCCCGGCAACCCAGCCAGACGGTATCCAGCGCGTCCGCCGACTTCTCCCGGTGGGCCACGCCCGGCGGAACCAGGACCAGGACGCCCGGCAGCAACCGGTACGACGTCGTCCCGGTGTCGAGGCGGCCCTCGCCCGCCAGCACCGCCGTCAATTCCCAATCCTCATGCGTGGTCCAGTGGGCCGCATGGCGGGGTCCCGTGTAGCGGGTGATGTACAGGGGGGTACAGTCGCGCGAGCGGGTCTCGAACGGACTGCCGCCCCACAGGGGTGAGTCCAACCCCTCCAATTTCTCGAATGCCGATCTGGCCCTTTTCATGCGGGTTGCCTTTATACAAAAGAAATGTTCGTTTTGTCCATGTTTATGGATCGAGCCGTCAGGTAAGATCAAGCTCGTTTTAAAGAACGGGAGTACCGCATGAAGGTAGCATATCGTCAAGGTCGGCAGATTCAGATCAGGCAGGAGCCGCCGCGCGCGCTGGCCCCGGACCAGATTCGGGTGCGCGTGTTGGCCTGCGGCATATGCGGCACGGATCTGCACGATAATCCGGCGGAGGCGGATCGCGCGCAGCCGTTCGGTCATGAAATCGCGGGCACGGTGGCGGAGCTCGGCGCGGCGGTTTCGGGGTTGACGGTGGGGCAACCGGTGGTGCTGGAATCGGCCACGCCCTGCGGGCGGTGCGCCGCCTGCCGCAACACGCGCCAGGAGTTGTGCGCCGACATCCAGAGTTTCTTTTTCACGGGGTCCTTCGGTTTCGCGGAGGAAGTCGTCGTGCCGGCGATTTGCGCGCTTCCCTGCGCGGATCTGCCGCCGGAGGTGGCCTGCCTGAGTGAGCCGCTCGGGGTGGCGATTGATCTCGTGCGGCTGGCGGACATCCAGCCGACTTCGAACGTGCTGTTACTGGGACCAGGGCCGATCGGGCTCATGGCCCTGGCCCTGACCCGGCGCCTTGGCGCCCGGCGCGTTTTTCTGAGCGCTTTCGCGCGCGAGACGGTGCGCTGCGCCGCCGCCCGCGCCCTGGGAGTGGACCGGATCGTGGACCCGTCGGCAACCCCGCTCGCGACCTGCGACTTCGGCTGCCCGATAGACCGGGTGCTGGTGACCACGCCGCCGACGACCCTGAATGACGCCTTTGAGGTGGCCTGCAAGGGCGCCATCATCTCCTTCATCGGCATCGGACATGGCGAGAGCGCCTTCTGCCGGTTCGACGCCAATGCCTTCCATTTCAAAAAACTGCAATTGCGCGCGTCGTTTGCCTCGCCCGCGCTCTACACGCCCATGGCGCTCGATTACCTGCGCGAAGGCGTGGTGAATGGGCCCGCCCTGATTTCCCACCGGTTCCCGCTCGATCGGCTGGCCGAGGCCATGGCCACGGCGCGGGATACCGCCCACGCCCTCAAGGTCGTTGTCCAACCATGAAGAGTCCCCGGCTGGTGGCCGCGGTTTTGTGCCTGGGCGCCGGGACGGCATTCACGGAGGTATCCATGCAGACTGCGCGTACCCTGGCGTTCGTGATCCATGGCGAGAGCAATTCCGGCGGCATCGGGCTGAACGCTGACGCGACCGCCGCGGAACGGGCGCCGCGGCCGGGCGTCCAAATCCTGAATCCGGCCGAGGACCGGTTGGCCTTCGAGGACTTGCGCCTCGGCGTGAACAACCTGCGGGGCCACCGGCGGCTCGAGGCCTATGAGGGGATCTGCCACGGACTCGAGAATGCGCTGGCCCTGGCCGTCGAAGCGGGTCTCTTCGCCCCGCGCCGCCAGGTCTATCTGATCAAGACCGGTCAGGGCGGTTCGCGCATTGCCCAGTGGGCGCCCGACGCCCGCACGGGCTACTGGCAAACCTGGCTCGAACGCGTGCGGGCAGGCAAACAACAACTGCCGCCCGACACGCAATGGGTGCTCTGGTTCAGCCTGGGGATCAACGACGGCATTGACGGCACGCCCATTCCGGGCTGGCAGGACGCCGTGGCGGCGCACCTGGATCGGATCCGGGCCGAGCTGCCGGGGGTGGTGATCGTCATGACCCAGTTTCAGTCCATGGGGTATCCCGAAATCAACCGGGCTATCGCGGAAATCGCGGACCAGGCGGACGATGTGGATGCGGTGGATTCGACCGGCGCGGAATTGCGGAATAAGAATCACTGGAATTACGCGGGGCTGAAAACCGTCGGCGCGCGCTTGGTTGAGGCCACGCGCCGCGCCCTGGCCGCGCGGGAGGAAGCGCCATGACGGGCAGGGAACGCATGCTCAAGACACTGCGGTTTGAGGAACCGGACCGGCCGCCCCATTTCGAGGTCATGTTCGAACTCGAGCAAGAGGCGTTTGGCCTTCAATTTCCCGAGCGCCACGCCTGGGAGGGCTGCAGCGCCGGAGAGAAGGACCGCCTGGTGGGGCAGTGCATGACGATCTACGAGAAGATCGTCGCGCGCTATTGTCTCGAGCATGGCGCCCCCGGCGGCGGCTACATCTTCGGCACGTCGAACACTGTGTTCCCCGGCATGCCGCTGGCGCACTATGAATATATGCTTGAGGTTTATCAGGAATGGGTCACCGAGCAAGGAAGGCGCACATGAAGAAAATCACGGCGGGGGTCATTGGTTGCGGCAACATCAGTCGCTTTCATTTCTCCGGGTTGGCGCAAGCCGGGGCCCGGGTGAAATGGGTTTGCGATCTCCAGGAAGCGGCGGCCCGCCCCTGGGCCGAGCGGTGCGGGGCGACGTGGACGGCGGATTACCGGGCGGTCGTTCAGGATCCCGCGGTGAACACCGTGGTCGTCACCACGCCCAGCCGCTTCCACAAGGAGGTGTGCCTTGCGGCCATTGCCGCCGGCAAGGCCGTAATCTGCGAAAAGACGCTGGCCGAAAATCCGGCGGACGCCCTCGCCATCGTGCGCGCGGCCGAACGCAAGAAGACAATCTTCTACACGTCCTATATGAAGCGGTTCATTCCTGCGGTCGAGCAGGCCAAAGCCCTGCTGCCGGAGCTGGGGCCCATTCTCTCGACGCATATCCGCGCCCACCAGCCCTGGGGCGACCTGTGGACCCAAGCCCCCACTGAGGGCTTCTTTCACAAACCCCGCCGCGGCCCGTCCCCCCTGGTCGCCAGCTACGGCGGCGGCATCCTGGTCTGCGGCGGCAGCCATATCCTCGACCTGGTCTGCTTCTTCCTGGGACGGCCCCGGCGGCTCTATGCCGCCCTCGAGATCCCCAAGGGCCGCGACTACGACCTGCGCGCGGTGGCGCTCCTCGAAACCGATCACGGTCCCGTACACTATGAAGCCCTCGCCCATCCCCTGAAAACCGTCGGCTTTCTACGCGACGGCTGGGACGAACGTATCGAAATCAACGGCGTCCACGGGCGGCTCGAAGTGTTCAGCGCGCTTTGGGACCAGCCCGAGCACAAGACCTCCCTGCTCGTGCATACCGACAATCGCACCGGGCGCGCGGTCGAGTACCGCGGCGCGCCCGTCTCGCCCTTCGATCGCGCGCTCGTCTTCTTTTGCGACAATATCCGCCGCGGGATCCAGGGCGCCCAGGACCGGCGGACCGGGTACGACGTGGACGAGCTCATCGCCCATCTGAAACGCAGCGCGCAAACCCATCAGGCCGTGGATGTAAAATGGAAACGCTGAACCTGTTCATGTACAGCCATACTCACTGGGACCGGGAGTGGTATCTGAGCCAGAATCAGTTCCAGGCCCGGCTCATCCGGACGCTCGATGAGATCATCGAACTGCTCGAGGCGGACAACGGGTTCGACGTCTTTGTGTTGGATGGGCAGACGAGCATCGTCGAGGACTATCTCGAACTGCGGCCCGAACAGAGCGGGCGCGTGCGGGACTTGATCGCCGCCGGGAAGCTGGCAATCGGCCCCTGGTTCACCATGCCGGATCTGTTTATTCCCGGGGGCGAGGCGTTGATTCGTAATCTGCTGCGCGGGTACCAGGACTGCGCCGCGCTTGGCGCGCAGTACCCGAACACCGGCTATGTGCCGGACAGCTTCGGGCACATCGCGCAGATGCCGCAGATTCTGCGGGGCGTGGGTATTGACAACTATGTCTTCGGTCGGGGGCGGCCGGTGGCCCTTGACGGGCAACCGGGCGGCAAGCTCGAGTTCATCTGGGAGGCGCCGGACGGCAGCCGGGTGGCGGCCCTGCCTCTGCCGGGCGGCTACCTTGCCGGCATGTTCCTGCCGGGACCGGCTGAACCGGAGGCGCTGCGGCAACGGCTCGAACAGGCCCTGGCCAGGTGGGCGCGGTCGTACGCGCCGGATTTCGTCCTTTGGCCCCACGGTGTGGACCATACCTGGCTGCAACGCGATATTGCCGCCGTGCTGGCGGCGATTCCCAAAGTGCGGCCCGGCGTCACCCTGCGCCACACGACCCTCGAGGAGGCCGTGGCGGTCTGGAAACAGGCCGTGCCGCCCAAGGCCGCCGTCTATCGCGGACCCTTGCGCGGGCGGCTTTGCATTAATGAGCTGCACGGCACGCTCTCGAGCCGGATGGACAACAAGCTCATGAACGAGCGCGCGGGCATGGCCATCGAGAACTGGGCCGAGCCGTTGCACGCCTTGGCGCGACGGCATGGGCGGCCGGCCGAACCCTGGCTCTTCCGCAAGGCCTGGCGCCTGTTGTTCCACAACCACGCGCACGACTCGATCTGCGGCTGCAGTCAGGACCGGGTGCATGCCGACGTGAACCAGCGCTTCCGGGAAGTGATCGAGCTGGGCGAAGGCCTCGCCGATTGCGCGCTGGATTACCTCAACAACCCCGCGCGGCGCGAGGCAACCCCGACCCTGATCGTGTACGGCGGTCTCAATGGCGGGCATCGGTTGGTGGACTTCGTGATCCGGCTGCCGGAAAAACCCGGCGCGGACTGCTGTTTCCTCGATGCCGACGGCGCCGCGCAGCCGTTGCAATGGACCCGGCTCATGCCGCTGCGCGTCCAGCATACCAATGGTTCGGTCCGCTACTGGGAATGCCGCGGGTGTGTCTACTTGCCCGAGACCGCGCCCGGCGAAGTCCGCAAATGGATCTTTTGCGCAGGCCGGACCGCGTCGGCGCCCGAGGAGCCCGTGCGCGTTCGCGGGACGACCTTGTCCAATGGGCGCGTGCGCGCGCGGATCCGCCCGGACGGCACGCTGGACCTGTCCGGCGGCGGAGTGGACCTGCGGGGCCTGCATTACTTTGCGCAGGAGGGCGATCGGGGTGGCGGTTATCATTTCGAGCCGATCCCCGGCGACCGGCGCCGGGACACGCGCGCGGGCCGGGCCAGCCTGACCTGGCTCGAACGCGGCCCCTTGCGCGCCCGGCTGGCGGTGGACGTCGCCCTGCGGGCGCCCGCGCGCTACGATCGTGCCCGGGACCGCCGCACCGGGCAAGTCACCATTCCGATCCGCACGGTC
>JAIPIQ010000188.1 GCA_021734645.1 Fidelibacterota bacterium
CGACGCCAGGGCGCAAAAGAAAAAGGTGTGGTCATCGGTCCAGCCGGCAAAATAGATGGCCAAGCCCGCCAGCACGCCGCCCCACGGCTTGCGGTCGGCCACCATGACGTCCACTCCCAGCAGGACCAGCGGCGGATACAGCATGGCCAGCCCGGTCGGGCTGCCGCCCGCCAGGGTAATCCAGCGATAGGGCAGCAGGAGGGCGACCAGGGCGGCCGGCCAGGCGATCCACGGCTCCGGCGCCAGGCGGCGGACCAGGAGCCAGGTGAACCACAGGGTCAGCCAGAGGGCCAGGAGCCCGAGCAGGTTCCAGGCCAGGGCGGCGCCCGCCAGGGGCGCCAAAGCGCCAAACACCACGGAAAAGGGCGCATAGTACTTGCCGGGCAAGTAACGGGCCTCATCGTCCCCCGTGTTGAACTCGTAGAGGTTATAGAACAGCGGCGGATCGCCCCGCATGAACCCGGCCACCAACTGGAAATGATACAGCAGTTGCAGGTGGTCGCCGGGTACGAGGTAGCGCCGGGTTTGCGGCCCCGCGTGGCGGGCGCTGGCCGGAATGCCGCGGGTCAGATCGAGCGGCAAAGGCCAAGCCAGGCCGCACCACGCGACGACGGTCAGCAGTAGCGCCAACCCGGCGCTTCGCCAGCCCGCCTGACGGCGGCCGACGGCCCGATTTGCGCGCTGGCGCCGACGGCCCATTCCGCGCCGCTCAGCGCTTGGCCAACGGCACAACATCCTGCGTGACCGGCCCCACATAGAGCTGGCGCGGCCGCCCGATCCGCTGGTAGGGATCGTTCATCCACTCGATCCAGTGGGCGATCCAGCCTGGCAGACGCCCGATGGCAAACATCACCGTAAACATGTCGGTGGGAATGCCCATGGCGCGGAAAACGATCCCGGTATAGAAATCCACATTGGGATACAGCTTGCGCTCGACGAAATAGTCGTCCGCCAGCGCCGCCTGTTCCAGTTCCAGCGCGATATCGAGCAACGGATCCTTGATCCCCAGGCGCTCGAGCACCTGATCGCACAGCTTCTTGGCAATCCGCGCGCGCGGATCGTAGGTCTTGTAGACCCGGTGCCCGAAGCCCATGAGCCGGAAGGGATTGTCCTTGGCTTTGGCGCGCGTGACCACGTCCGAAACCTTGAGACCGTCGCGGCGGATGCCTTCGAGCATCTCGATCACCGCCTGATTCGCGCCCCCGTGCTTGGGGCCCCACAAAGCGCAAATGCCCGCTGCAATCGAGGCAAACAGGTTGGCGCCGGAGCTGCCCACCAGCCGCACGGCCGAGGTCGAACAGTTCTGCTCGTGGTCGGCGTGAATGATCAAGAGCGCATTCATGGCCCGCACCAGCACCGGATCGAGTTCGTAGGGTTCGACCGGGGAATCGAACATCATCTTCAGCAGGTTCTCACAATAACGCAGCTTGTGATCCGGGTAGACAAACGGTTTGCCCTCGAATTTACGATACGAGAAAGCGGCAATGGTCCGCAACTGGGAGAGCAGCGTGGTCATGGCTTCGTCCACTTGCGCATCCACATCCATCTCCTCGACTTCGGGACAGAAGGTCGAGAGGGAGATGGCCATGGAGGACAGGATGGCCATGGGATGCGCGCGTTCGGGATAGTTGCGAAAGAAGAAGCGCATGTCTTCGTGGAGCATCGAATGCCGGTTGAGCTTCGAAGAGAAATCCTCGCGCTGGCGCTTATCCGGCAGCGCCCCGTGGACCAGCAGATAGGCCACTTCGACGAATTCACATTCCTTCACCAGTTGTTCAATGGGATAACCCCGGTGCCGCAGAATACCCTTCTCGCCGTCCAGGAAGGTGATCGCACTCTGGCAGGCGGCGGTATTGACATACCCGGGATCGAAGGTCGTCATGCCGGTCTGTTTGCGCAACGCGCTGATATCTATCGTCCGTTCACCTTCCGTGCCGGTCAGCACCGGCAATTCGATCGTGGTGTCACCAATCGTCAAAGTGGCTTTCGTCGCTTTATGCATCGTCTGTCTCCTTAATCATGTTTAACCGTTATGGCCAGCGTAGTCGCAACCGTTCGGGAAAAATCAATTATACCGCCTCGGCCAGCCGGCCGCAAGCCGATTCGGCAGCCGATTCGGCGGTTCAGTAGGCCTTGGCGAACACGACGCGCCGCGGACTCGGTTGCCCGCTGAAGGGGCAGGTTCCCGGCTCGGCCTCGCCCGCCAGGGGGATACAGCGAATCGTGACGTTGAGCGCTTCCTTGATCTGCGCTTCGACCGCCGGATCGCCATTCCAATGGGCCAGGGCAAAGCCGCCGTGGGGCTCAGGCTGCTCGGCATTGGCCGGCGTGAAGTAGGCATAAAAGTCATCGCGGCTGTCGAGAATCCGGGTATGCTCCGCCTGAAAGGCGCGGGCTCGCGCCAGCAGGCCGTCCTGGATTTCCGCGAGCAAGGCCCCGATACCCGCCACGAATTCCGCTCGTGGTTGGCCGCCCCGCTCCTTGGGACCCCGGTCCCGCCGCCCCACGAAGACCGCATCCTGCGCCAGATCCCGCGGACCAATCTCGACCCGTACCGGCACCCCCTTCTTGATCCAGCCCCACACTTTCTCGCCGCCGCGCTGGTCGCGCATGTCCACCAACACCCGCACGGGCTCGCCCGCGTAGGTCTGGGCGCGCAGTTCGGCCGCGACCCGGTCACAGTAGGCCAGCACCGCCGAACGATGCGCCTCCTGGTGCAATACCGGCATCAAGACCACCTGGGCGGGCGCCAGCCGCGGCGGCAGCACCAAGCCGTCATCATCGCTGTGCGTCATCACCAAGCCGCCCACCAGACGCGTCGAGACCCCCCAGGAAGTGGTCCAGGCCAGTTCCTCGCGCCCGGCCTCAGTCTGAAACTTGATCCCGCTGGCCCGCGCGAATTTCTGGCCCAAAAAGTGGGACGTGCCCGCCTGGAGCGCCTTGCGGTCCTGCATCATGGCCTCGATGGAAAAGGTTCGTTCCGCCCCCGGAAAGCGCTCGCTGGCCGTCTTTTCCCCCACGCATACCGGCATGGCCATGTAGTCTTCGGCAAATGTCCGGTAGACTTCGAGCATTCGGGCGGTCTCCTCCTCCGCTTCCCCGGCCGTGGCATGCGCCGTATGCCCCTCCTGCCAGAGGAACTCGGTGGTGCGCAGGAACAGCCGCGTCCGCAATTCCCACCGCACGACATTGGCCCACTGATTGATCAACAGCGGCAAGTCGCGGTACGATTGCACCCACTTGGCAAACATGGCCCCGATAATCGTTTCCGAGGTCGGGCGCACCACCAACGGCTCGTCCAACGGCCCCGCCGGCCGCAGCCCGCCCTGCGGATCCGCTTCGAGCCGGTGATGCGTCACCACCGCGCATTCCTTGGCGAACCCCTCGACGTGCTCGGCCTCCTTCTCCAGGAAATGCATGGGAATGAAGAGCGGGAAGTAGGCGTTGACGTGCCCGGTGGCCTTGAACATCGCGTCCAGCACGCGCTGCATCTGCTCCCACAGGCTGTACCCCCAGGGCTTGATCACCATGCACCCCCGGACCGGCGAGTTCTCCGCCAAGTCCGCGGCCCGCACCACCTGCTGATACCACTCGGGATAATCTTCCGCCCGGGTGGGACTGATCGCCGATTGATTCTTTGTACTCATGCTCTCCGGTCCTCTCTCATATCCTGGTTTTCACGCCAGCCCCCTTCATACCCCAACCGCCCGCCCCATGGCAACCTTCCGATCTGACGCCGCGCGTCCGGCGCGCCCTCGTGCCCCCGTGCGCGATTCATTCCATTCCCGACAAAACGCGCGACCAGGCTCACGACAAAGATTAAAGGGAACCGTTCATGGACCGCCAGCTGGCTCTGTCCCTCGATCTCGCCTCGAGCCCACAATCCCGCAAGGTCTGGAAACACAGAGTAACCCACGGTTGTATTGGAAGATATACAACCAAGGATGTCGAGAACCCTGGCATTCACTGCCTGATCTCAGGCCGGTACCTTTCGTGTCCTCCGCCCCCGCTCCCGTGCAACCGCGATTCGCGCTTGACTTTCCGTCCGGTTACGCCAAGAGGGATGAGCGCATCGAACAAGGCGTCGCCTCCTATCGCCGCTCGTCACGGCTCAGGGCGAACGCCAACGTTGGCCAAAACAAAAGAGAAGGCGGTGACAACATGATCAATGAACTATCGAAATTGCAGTCAGCCACAAGTGGGCGGTTCTCTTCCTGGGACACAAGCGGGAGAAATGCTGATGCCTGGCGCATTGAGCCGGGGGAGACAAAGGTGCTGGCCGACATAGGAGGTCCCGGGGCCATCACGCACATTTGGATGACCCAGCGTAACCACTACCGGGAATGCCTGCTCAAGATTACATGGGACAATGCCAGGAAGCCGAGCGTCCTCGTTCCACTGGGCGACTTCTTCTGCCTCGGACACGGTATCGTCAATAGCTTCCAGTCCATACTGTTCACTGCCTCAAGCAATAACAACAATCAGTTCAACCAGGGCTGCGCACTGAACTGCTACGCCCGCATGCCATTCGGAGAGCGCGCGGTTGTCGAACTGATAAACGAGAGCACCGAGACCCACAGGCAGTACTTCTACATCGACTACGAACGCTTTGAGCAGCCACCGCCCGCGGCGGGCTATTTCCATGCGGAATTCAGGAGAACCAATCCTTTCGGGGGGTGGGGTCACGAGATTAGCGTCAACACGCCGGAATCCCATATCGTCAACGCAGGCCGCCTGGCCTGGGACAACAATTACGTCATTCTCGATACCAAGGGCAGAGGGCACTACGTGGGTTGCAACCTGTCCGTTACCAACTTTCAGGGGTCGTGGTGGGGCGAAGGCGACGACATGATCTGGGTGGATGGCTACAAGTGGCCGCCGGATCTTCACGGAACGGGGAGCGAGGACTACCTGAACCAGGCATGGGGCATGCAGCCCAATGCGTTCCTACGCAACGGGTCGTCGATCCATGAGCGCAATACGAATGGCTATCAGACCAGCTATGTGCTGCATATCGAGAACCCCGTTAGATTTCAAAATGAAGGCCCGGTGGGCCAAGAACAACAAGTAGGCACGCAGCCCACACGCCATCGAGGCGCCGCTTGACAGCGCCCCGGGCCCGCGACGCTGGATGTGAGACACCATGACAAGACGCGTACGTTCCAAGCCTTTGGGGACCAGGGCGGGCGCCGCGTCATCATTACCAAACCCCAACTGATCGAAGAGGCGATGCATGAACACCAAGGTACCCACATCATCCCCTGACAACCGCGGCGCGCCAGCCTGGACCGGCTACCGCTGCCTGGCCTGCGGGCGCACGGAGCCCTCCAACTATCCCGGCTATGGGTGCGCCGCGTGCGGCCGGCACCTCGAGCTGACGTATGACTTCCAACAGGTCCGGGGCCAGCTCGATCCGGGACGCGCCGGGACCGGCGCCCGCGCCGATATTTTCCGCTACCTGCCCTGGCTGCCGCTGCCGGATGCCCGCCACGCGCCGACGCCGCGCGTCGGCCAGACCCCCCTGTATGCCGTGCCGCAACTCGCGGACGCCACCCCCGGCCTCGGGGACGTGAATCTGTTCCTCAAGGATGACGGCCTCAATCCCAGCGCTTCCTTCAAGGACCGCGCCGGCGCGGTGGTGCTGGCGCGCGCGCGGCAATTGGACGTCCCGATGATTGCCGGGGCCAGCACCGGGAACGCGGGCAGCTCTCTGGCCTGCCTCACGGCCGGCGGCACGCCGCCCTGTGTGATCTTTGTGCCGGCCGCGGCGCCCGTCGCCAAGCTTCCCCAGTTGCTCATCTTCGGGGCGCGGGTGGTGGCGGCCGAGGGCTCCTACGATCAGCCCTACGCGCTCTGCGCCCAGATCTGCGCCCAGCGTGGTTGGTATAACCGCAATACCGGC
>JAIPIQ010000189.1 GCA_021734645.1 Fidelibacterota bacterium
TACAGGATTCGCTTGAGTCGCAGGACAAGGGTCACCTGGCGATCCCGGCCGGCCTGGTCATGCAACTGACTCATGCCGCGCCATACGTCTTTCTGTTGATCGAGGGGCAGGGCCTTGGCCTTGCCGACCCATTCTTCGAGAATCAAGTCAATGCCCAGGGCCAGGCGTTCGGGTCCGTAGCGGGCGATCGCGTCGCGGTAGAAGGACAGCGCGCGCTCGGTGTCGCCCATCTGCCAGTAGGCGTTCCCGACCCAGTAGATGGCCAGGGGCAGATTGGATTCCTCGCGGTTGCGTTCGATATACGCGCGAAAATGGCTGACCAGCAGGTCGTAGGCCTTGAGGTCGTTCAGCATCTCACCGGCCCGGAAGGCGGCGTGGTTATACAGCTCGATGTGCAACTGCTCCTCGAGTTGCAGCGCCCGCCGGTAGCGGGCGCCCGCTTGCGGCAAGTCGCCGTGGGCCCCGGCCGTATCGCCCAGCAGGACAAACGCCTCGGCCATTAAGCGGCTCTCGGGATACCGGGCGACGAAGGCTTGCAAGGCTTCCTCGGCGTCATCCAGCCGGCTGAGGGCATAAAAGCACGTGGCCCGCCGGAAGCTGGCGTCTTCCGTGTAGAGCCCCTCGGGATCATCGTCCATCAGGCGGGTGAAGAACGGAATGGCCGCTTCGTACTGCTTGTCGAAGAGCAGGGACATGCCCGTCCAGTAGACGGCGTCAAATTCCCGTTCGTTGCCCGGGAAGTCCGTATTCAGCCGGGTCAGCCACTCGACGCTGCGGGCGAACTGCTCATCCATGAAACCGGCGTACCCCAGCAGGAACAGGCACTCGACGATCTCGGTGTGGGCGGGCTGGACCTCGAGGGCCTGCGTCAAGACCGCGATGACCGCGGGCCAATCGCTGGCCCGGGCATGCAACTGCCCGAGCGTCAAACTCACCTCATCGTAGAATTCCCCGGCGGCGTAGGCCTCCATATACTCGGCGCCCATGGTAAAGGCCGAATCCAGGGGCGTGACGCGCGTGCCGCAGACAAACGCCAGGTAGAGCGCCTCCTCGGCCTGGTTGGGCGTCTGGTCCTCGTAGATCTGGTAGAACAGATCGCGCGCCTCGCGGTAGCGTTGGAACTCGTTGTACGCCCGCGCGATCCGGTAAAACAATTCCGGATCGTAGTTTTCGATCTGCCCCAGGGCCTCGATTTCGGCCTCGACCTCGGCGATGGCCTCCTGGGTGCGGATCAAGGGCCGGGGATTGCGCGGGTTTTTCTTGACCCGTTCGAGGCGCCCCTGGAGGAATTCGAGTTCGAGACTGGCGTTGAGCGCCAGCAGGTCATGGGGGTAGACCAAACGGAAAATCCAGAGTGCGTCCCGGTATTGCTCGTCGGCGAACAGTTCATCGCCCACCTGGAGGGCGGTCAGATTGTAGGCGACGCTGCGGGAGGCGAAGGAATGGGGCCGCAGGAGCATGGGCGTCATGCTGTAGAGATCGTCCAGGCGGCGTTCCTGAAGGAAGGCGATGGCCAGCAGGGTGGCCGCCCAGTTACGGCGGCTGAAATCCGGCGCAATCCGGTAGACCTGGAGCAGATGCGGCAGGGCCTCGGCCCAGTTCTGCTCGCCCAGCGCGCAGCGGGCCAGGCCGGCGTACGCGTCCGCGCGCAGATCCGTGCTCAACGGAAACCGCTGCAAGGCCTGAACGTATCCCGTGGCCGCCGCCTTGAAGTTGCTCTGAAAACGGAGGGCGTCCGCCCGGAGCAGACTGACCTGCTCGGCATGGGCGCCGTTCCGGTACCGCTCGAGATACGTGTCGAATACGCTCTCGGCTTCGCTAAATGCCGCCAGAAAGAAGTGGCACAACCCCAAATTGAAGTAAACATCCCCCATCATGCCCACAATCACCTGCTGCTTGCTGTCCGCATACCAGTCCACCAACCGGGCCAGCAAACCGGCCGCCTCCTCGAACGCCCCCTCCTGCAAGGCCCGGTGCGCCGCCACCCGCACTTCATCCGGCGTCTCCTGGGCCCGCGCAATGCCCCCCCCCAACACCCAATAACTCATGACCAGAACACAAGGTAAAACCCGCGTCCAATATGCCCGGTGCTTGCGCATCATGTTCGTCTGGCTTTCATAGCTGGGCGGCCATACTAGACACCCACCCGCCACACCACAAGCCCAAAAGTGAAAGTCAGGGCGGGGAGGGGCCCGGGGGCAAGTGATCAGTGGCCAGTGATCAGTCTGGCCTCAGCGCGTGCGGCGTCCGGAGCGCCGCACGATCTGATTTTTCGGGAGCGAGAGAACGCGAGGCATTGGGGACCCAGAAATGGTGCCCGCCAAGCTTTGTCGCGAGCTTTGTCGTGAGCTTTGTCGGTGCGGCGGACCGGTTAAGGGTAGCTTGTTATGCGTTGCGCGGTTGATTGGCCTCCGCTCCGCGGGGGATCCGCGATCGAGAGAGTGGGATTAGGATGGGGGAGATCATCCACTCCCGAATCCTAATCGCACTCTTTGTATCGCCAATCCCGGCGGAGCCGAGATTGCAGGGACGGCGCCGGAGTGTGGGGGGGCTGGTGTTCGGAGATTGTGCTTCTACTTTGTCGTTACCTTGTCAAAAATCTCATGAGGCACGGAGGAGAACGTCGAGTTCAGAATGAAACGAACACCTAACGCCTAGCGCCTAACCCCTAGTCCCTCCTGACATCTGACCCCTGTTCTCTCACACTGGTGGCCGGTGATCGCAGGCCGGTACTCTTCGTGTCCTGCGCCGGGAATGCCGGACGGTTTGGCGGGCCCCGGGAAACGCCGAAAATTCACGCTTGCCACGGCGGGCTGGACAGCTATGATAGCGTGGAATTCTTCTGGTTCACCCGGATCAAGCAACACAACCGATTAAGGAGCAGAACATGTCAGCATATACAGCGGTTATGGACGGAAACGAAGCGGCGGCCTATATTGCCCACCGCCTGAGTGAAGTCTGTGCCATCTACCCGATCACGCCCTCCTCCCCCATGGGCGAACTGGCCGACCAATGGTCCGCCGAAGGCCGCCGCAACATTTGGGGGACCGTCCCATCCGTGGTGGAACTGCAAAGCGAAGGCGGGGCCAGCGGCTCGGTGCACGGCGCGCTGCAAACCGGCGCCCTGACCACCACCTTCACCGCCTCCCAGGGCCTGCTGCTCATGGTCCCCAACATGTTCAAGATCGCCGGCGAGCTGACGGCCGCGGTATTCCACGTCACCGCCCGTTCCCTGGCCTGCCAGGCGCTCTCGATTTTCGGCGACCACTCGGACGTGATGGCCTGCCGCAGCACCGGTTTTGCCATGCTGGCCTCGGCCTCGATCCAGGAAGTCATGGACATGGCCCTGATCGCCCACGCCGCCACCCTGGCCAGCCGCGTCCCGTTCGTCCACTTCTTCGACGGCTTCCGCACCTCCCACGAGGTCAACAAGGCCGAACAGATTCCCGAGGACATCATTCGCCAGATGATTGACGACGAGTGGGTGTTCGCGCACCGGGCCCGGGGCCTGAACCCGAGCCGCCCCGTCCTGCGCGGCACGGCCCAGAATCCTGACGTCTATTTCCAGGGCCGCGAAACCGTCAATCCGTTTTATGCCCACTGCGCCGATATCGTGGCCGAGCAAATGGAGCGGTTCGCCGCGCTCAGCGGGCGCCGCTACCGGCTCTTCGATTACTTCGGCGCGCCGGACGCCGAGCGGGTCGTCGTGTTGATGGGCTCGGGGGCCGAGACGGCCCGCGAAACCGTTGATTACCTGACGGCCGCGGGCGAGAAGGTCGGCCTGGTCCAGGTGCATCTCTACCGGCCCTTCTCGGCCAAGCACCTGCTGGCCGCCCTGCCGGCCACGACGAAGGCCGTCGCGGTGCTGGACCGCACGAAGGAGCCCGGCGCGGAAGGCGAGCCGCTCTACAAGGACGTCCTGACCGCCCTGGCCGAGGCCGCGGCGGACGGCGCCTTGCCCATGCCCGCCATGCCGCGGGTGTTCGGCGGGCGGTATGGCCTGAGCTCGAAGGAATTCACGCCGGCCATGGTCAAGGCCGTGCTGGATGAGGCCGCCCGCGCCAAGCCCAAGAACGGCTTCACGGTGGGCATTCACGATGACGTCAGCCACACGAGCCTCACCGTGGATACGGACTTCATCACCGAGAAGGACAACACGGTCCGGGCCATGTTCTACGGCCTGGGCGCCGACGGCACCGTGGGGGCCAACAAGAACTCGATCAAAATCATCGGCACGGAAACGGACAACTACGCCCAGGGCTACTTCGTCTATGACTCGAAGAAAGCGGGCTCGCGCACCGTCTCGCATCTGCGCTTCGGCCCCGAACCCATCCGTTCGACCTACCTGATCCAGTCGGCGAATTTCATCGCCTGCCACCAGTTCCAGTTCCTGACCCAGACCGACGTGCTGGGCGCGGCCGCCCAGAACGGCATTTTTCTGCTCAACAGCCCCTACCCCGCCGACCAGGTCTGGGACAAGCTGCCCCGCACGGTGCAGGAGCAAATCATCTCCAAGCAGTTGCAGTTCTATGTGATTGACGGCTACGAGGTCGCCCGCGCCACCGGCATGGGCGCCCACATCAACACCATCATGCAGACCTGCTTCTTCGCCATTAGCGGCGTCCTGCCGCGCGAAGAGGCCATCGCCAAGATCAAGGCCGCCATCAAGAAGACCTACGGCGCCAAGGGCGAGGAGGTCGTCAAGAAGAACAACGCGGCGGTGGACGAAACCCTGGCGCACCTGCACCAGGTGGCAGTGCCCGCCCAGGCCACCTCGACCCTCGCCATGCCGCCCGCCGTTTCCCCCGAAGCCCCGGAATTCGTCCAGCAGGTGGTGGCCGAGATCATGGCCGGCCGCGGCGACGCGCTGCCCGTCAGCGCCATGCCCGTGGACGGCACCTTCCCGACCGCGACCACCCAGTGGGAAAAACGCAACATCAGCCTGGATGTGCCCGTGTGGGATCCCGAAATCTGCATCCAGTGCGGCAATTGCGCCATGGTCTGCCCCCATGCCTGCCTGCGCGCCAAGCAGGCGCCCGAGAGCGCCCTGGCCGACGCCCCCGCCGGCTTCAAGTCCACCGCGGTCAAAGGCAAGGGCAACGAAGGCCAGCGCTACATCCTGCAGGTGGCGGTGGAAGATTGCACCGGCTGCGGCCTGTGCCTCGAAGTCTGCCCCGCCAAGAGCAAGCAGAATGCCGACCGCAAGGCGCTGAACATGGAAGCCAAACTGCCGATCCTTGAAGAGGCGCGCGCCGGTTGGAAATTCTTCGAGACCCTGCCCTGGGGCGACCGGAGCGCCCTGGACCTGGGCCAGGTCAAGAGCATCCAGTTCACCCAGCCGCTCTTCGAGTTCTCCGGCGCCTGCGCCGGCTGCGGCGAAACGCCCTATGTGAAACTCCTGAGCCAGCTCTTCGGCGACCGGGCCCTGATCTCGAACGCCACGGGCTGCTCCTCGATCTACGGCGGCAATCTGCCCACCACCCCCTGGGCCGTGACCGCCGACGGCCGCGGGCCGGCCTGGTCCAACTCGCTCTTCGAGGACAACGCCGAGTTCGGCTTCGGCTTCCGCCTTACCCTCGATAAGCAGATCGAATACGCGGTGGAGCTGCTGCACGATCTGGCGCCGCTGCTCGGGGCCGAGACCGTGCAGGCGCTGGTTGATGCCACCCAGGACACGGAAGAGGAGCTGGCGGCCCAACGGGAGCGCGTGGCGGCCCTCAAGGCGCAGTTGGCCAAGCGGGATGAACCCCAGGCCAGGCGCCTGCTGTCCGTGGCCGACGCCCTCTGCCGCCGGAGCGTCTGGATCGTCGGCGGCGAGGGCTGGGCCTATGACATCGGGTATGGCGGGCTGGACCACGTCCTGGCTTCGGGGCGCAACGTGAACGTCCTGG
>JAIPIQ010000190.1 GCA_021734645.1 Fidelibacterota bacterium
CTCCCTTGACCCGACCCCCCCAGCCCCCTGCGGCTGCCCGGGGGCCGGCCCCGCGGCCCGCCGCCGGCGCGCCCGCCGCGGTCTGCAGGCGCACCAGTGAAGAGCCGCAGTACGGGCAGGTAATCCGCTCGCCATATCCGTGGGGCAGCACCCCGCCGCACTGCGGGCAGTTTTCGGCGGCAATCCGGTTTGCACTCATTTTGCACCTCCCAGGTCGGCTTGAGCGCGCGGGCACGGTGGGCGGGAACGGGCCTACAGGGAAACGGCCACCGAGGCCAGGGCGCCGATCCGCGCGCCCAATTCCGTCACCAGCGCCTCATTGACGGGTTGATTGATTTTGAGAATGGCGATGGACTTCTGTCCCTTCGAGTCGTGGGGATTGCGCACGTCGTCAATATTGATCCCCGCGGCCGCCAGAGTGGTGGTGATCTGGCTCAGCACCCCGGGCCGGTCTTCGTAAATGAAGGCCACCAGGTGGCCGACCGGTTCGAAGTAGAGTTTATCGAAGTCATTGATCCGGGAAATCATCACCACGCCTTCGGCCACGGTGCCGCGGACGCTTGCGTGGCGCAGGGTCTCGGCATCCACGCTGCCGGTCATGTCCACGGTGATGGAATTGGTGAACTTCTTGGAGGAGTCCACCTCGCGGTTTTCATAATCAATCCCGCGGTCTTTCAGGAACCGCACGGCGGCCTGATCGTCCATCGAGCGGTCGAAGTCATCGCTCAGGGCCGCCACCATGGGCACCAGCAACCAGCGCGCGAAGGGTTCGAGGGAGCCGTAGCAACTGGTTTCGATCAGTTTCAGTTGCGTGCGCTTGCCGACCAGGGCCCGGCAGAGCCGCGCCAGAATATAGGCCAGTTCGCCGAAGGCCTCATCCAGGCCGGCGGGCACGTCGCGGTTGACCACATAGGACACAATGCCGCGCTCGTCGTATTCGATGAGCTGCTCGGCCGCGCGCCGGGCGGCATTGGCGTTGGCTTCGAAGGTGTTGGCGCCCAGATGGGGCGCCATCAGGTCGGCGATATCGGCCACGCTTTTCGGGCCGGGCGCGTCCTTTTCGTACACATCATTCAGGAAGCGGAGCTGGCGCGCGGCCTTCACGCGCCGGAGGTCGTCTTCATTGATAATCCCGGCCCGGGCGCAGTTGATCAGGGTGGCGCCGGGCTTCATCCGTTCGAGCAGATCCGCATTCACCAGGCCGCGGGTATCCGCATTCTCGGGCAGGTGCAGGGTCACGAAATCGCTCTGGCTGAACAGGGTGGGCAGGTCCACCATTTCCACGTCCCATTCCGCCGCGCGGTCCGGCGCCACCAGCGGATCGAACCCCAGCCGCTTGACCTCGAACCCGGCCAGGCGCCGGGCGACCAGCTTGCCGATGGCCCCGAGGCCCACGATGCCGACGGTCTTGCCGGTCAGTTCCCGGCCCATGAAGGCGCTCTTTTCCCACCCGCCGGCACGGGTCGAGGCATCCGCGGGCGCCAAGTGGCGCAGGTCGGCGAGCAGCAGGGCGATGGCTTCCTCGGCCACGGCGTTGGCATTGGCTCCCGGCGTGTTCATGACGTCAATGCCCCGCTGGCGGCAGGCGCGGGTGTCAATCGTGTTATAGCCGGCCCCGGCGCGAATCACGACCTTGAGCTGGGGCAGCAGGTCCAGCACCTCGGTGGTGATTTTCTCGCTGCGTACGATCAGGCCGTAACTGTCCGCGTGCGCCTGGCAGAGGGCGAGCAAATCCGTCTTGGCGTCCTGCACCACGGTATAGTGGCCGTTGGCCTGCAACAGATCGGCGGCTACGGTATCCAGTTTGGTCGGGATCAATATCTTCTTGGTCATCTTCGGCGTCCTTTCACGGTTGGCCATGCAGCTTGGTCACAAAAATAGCAAGCGGGGGCCGGCAGTTCAAGCGCGGGGTTTGGGAAGGAAACCGGACTTGTCAAGCGGGCGGGTCGGGGGTACGGTATGCGGAAATGTTAACCCGTGGATTTTGTGGGCGGTAGGGAGAGTTTCATGGCGGATCATATACAGACCATAGTGCACGAGACGGTTTGGCCCTGGCGGACGCGCGAGGGGCTCGAGCCGCTTGAGCGGGCGGTTCGGGGCCGGCGGTTGAAGGCGCTGATGCAATTTCTGATCATGGTGGTGATTGGGTCGGTGTTGTTTTGGGCGGTGGGCCATCGGACCATGGGTGCGGTGGTGTGGGGGTTGTCACTTTTCGTGTTGGGGTGCGGCCTGTTCTGGGCCCGTGGGTTTGCCGGCATCGAGGCTTTTGGCGCGTGGCTGGGCCGGGTGGTGTCCGTCGGGCTGACCTGGGGGCTGCTGGTGCCGTTTTTCTATATTTTCTTCGTGCCGGGGCATTTCCTGTTGTGGGCGCGCGGCAAGGATCCGCTCAAGCGGCGGTTCGATCCGGCGGCGACCACCTACTGGGATGCGTGTCCCGCGGCCCGTGAGCACAAACAATACCGGAAGCAACACTGATGAACATTCTTGGAATCAGCGCCTACTATCACGATTCAGCCGCCGCCCTGGTGCGGGACGGAAAAATCATCGCTGCCGCCCAGGAGGAGCGCTTCAGCCGCAAGAAGCATGACTCCGGTTTCCCCGTGCATGCCGTCCGCTATTGCCTGGCCCAGGCGGGCCTCGGCCGCCAGGACTTGGACGCGGTGGCGTTTTATGACAAGCCCATCACCAAGTTCGTGCGGATTCTCGAAACGTATATGGGCGTGGCGCCCCGCGGCCTGCGGTCCTTCATGATGGCCCTGCCGGTCTGGATGAAGCACAAACTCTGGATTCCCCTCGAGATCGAGAAAAGCCTCGAAGAATGCGGCATCGCCCCGGGGGTGCCCCTGTATTTTCCCGAGCACCATGAGTCCCATGCCGCCAGCGCTTTCTATCCCTCGCCCTTTCAACGCGCGGCCATTCTGACCGTGGACGGGGTCGGGGAATGGGCGACCAGCACCCTGGGCCACGGCCGCGAGAACCGCATCGAGCTGCTCTCCGAATTGCGGTTTCCCCACTCCCTCGGCCTGCTCTATTCGGCCTTTACCTATTTCACCGGGTTCAAGGTCAATTCCGGCGAGTACAAACTCATGGGCCTGGCGCCCTATGGCGAACCGCGCTACGTGCAAACCATCAAGGACAACCTGATGGATCTGCGGCCCGACGGCTCCTTCCGGCTGAACCTCGACTATTTCGGCTATCTTGATGGCTTGACCATGACCAATCCGCGCTTCGACGGCCTGTTTGATGGTCCGCCCCGCAAGGCCGAAAGCGAATTGACCCAGCGCGAAATGGATATTGCCCGTTCGATCCAGGTCGTGACCGAGGACGTGGTGCTGCACATGGCGCGGCACCTGCGCGAGGTGACCGGCGAGGACTACTTGTGCATGGCCGGCGGCGTGGCCTTGAATTGCGTGGCCAACGGGCGCCTGTTGCGCGAAGGCCCCTTCAAGGACGTCTGGATTCAGCCCGCGGCCGGCGATGCCGGCGGCGCGCTGGGCGCGGCCCTGATGGTGTGGCATACCGTCCAGGAGCAGCCCCGGGCCGCCGATGACCGCACGGACCAGATGCAGGGCGCCTATCTGGGACCGGAATTCACCGACGACGAAATCGGCGCCTTCCTGGAAGACCGCGGCTATCCCGCCCGCAAACTGGAACCGGACGAGTGGCCCGTCGAGCTGGCCCGCCTGATTGATGCGGGCAAAGTCATCGGCCTGGTCCAGGGCCGCATGGAATTCGGTCCGCGCGCCCTCGGGAACCGTTCGATCATCGGCGATGCCCGGTCGTCGGCCATGCAGTCGGTCATGAATCTCAAAATCAAGTATCGCGAGTCCTTCCGGCCGTTTGCGCCCGTGTGTCTCGAAGAACGGGTCAGCGACTATTTCGAGTTGGACCGGCCCTCGCCCTACATGCTGCAGGTGGCCCAGGTGCAGCCCGCGCGCTGCCTCGGGCGCGACGCGCCCCCGGTTTCCATCCGCGAGCGCATCAAGCAGGTGCGTTCGGATGTGCCGGCCATCACCCACGTGGACTGGTCGGCGCGGGTTCAGACCGTCAACGAAACGACGAATCCCCGGTTTCACGCCCTGCTCAAGGCTTTCGAGGCCCTGACGGGGGAGGGGATTCTGATCAACACCTCGTTCAATGTCCGCGGCGAGCCGATTGTCTGCACCCCCGAGGATGCCTACCGCTGTTTCCGGCGCACGGAAATGGATTGTCTCGTGCTCGGTTCCTATTTATTGGTTGAGGAAGACCAGCCCCAGTGGCTTGAAAAAGGCGATTGGCGCCAGGACTACGTGTTGGATTAAGGCGCGGTCCGGCGGAAATGCCGCGAAAGGAGAGCGTATGCGAACGTTGAGATATATTGGCCGGCTGTTGAAGGAATTCGGCGAATTCGCCTGGCAGAACAAAGCCTGGTGGATTGTGCCCATCGTGCTGGTCCTGTTGCTGTTGACCGCGTTCATCGTGGCGGGCAGCTCGGCGGCGCCATTCATCTACACCTTGTTCTGATCTTGGGTTTCATGCGTCGGATTCTGTTGTGGGCGGCCGTTGGGGTCGGGCTGGTCGGCTGGGCGGCGCCCGGGGCGCGCGGCGAGCCCGCCGCCCCGCCGCTCCCGGCGCCCGAAAAAACGGAACCGGCGCCGGAGCTGCCGTTTCCCGTCGGCGAACTGCTGACCTACCGCATCTACTGGGGCGTGCTGCCCGTGGGCGCCGCGGAAGTGACCACCGCCTGGGACGAGTTGGACGGCCGCCGCGTGCTGGCCATCCGTTCCCGCGCGCGCACCAATCGCGTCCTGCGGCAGTTGTATCCCGTGGATGACCGGATCGAGACCCTCGTGGACCCGCAAACCCTTCTGCCCCTGCGCTTCACCAAGCAACTGAAGGAAGGGCGCTATGAAACCCACGAGGTCACCACCTTCGATCATGCCGCCCGCCAGGCCCAGTGGCATCACGTCCTGCGCGATAACCCCAAGACCATGGAGATTGATGCCGATACCCGCGACCTGCTCAGCTTCATGTTTCATCTGCGCGACCGCGAATTCACGCCGGGCGCCGAGGAAGCGTACCGCGTCATGGCCGATGACAAGATGTACGACCTGGTCCTCGATGTGCAGAAGCACGAACGGGTCCGGACCGCGGACCGCGCGCGGGTTTCCGCCGTGCGCATCGAACCCAAGGCGACCTTCGAGGGGCTGTTCGTGCGCAAGGGGCGCATGTGGCTCTGGCTGTCGCGCACGCAGCCCACGGTGATTCTGCGGGCCGAGGTGGAAGTGCCGGTGGCGCGGGTCAAGCTGGTGCTGGATCCGGAGGCCAGCGTGGACGCTCAGGGCAGGGATGAGTGAAATGCATTCGCTGAAAGCGCGGTTGGCCGGCGTGCTGGATTGTTTTGGCGCGCAGCGGATCCTGGTGCTCGGGGATTTGATGCTCGATCGGTACATCTACGGCCGGGTGCGGCGGATTTCCCAGGAAGCGCCCGTGCCGGTGGTGGCGGTCAGCGATGAAGTCGAGATGCCGGGTGGCGCGAGCAACGTGGCCCTGAATCTGCGGGCGCTGGGCGCCGGGGCGGCGGTCGCCGGTTGGGTGGGCAGCGATGCGGGCGGGGCGCGCCTCGAGGCGCTGCTGGCGGCAGCCGGGGTGGACATCAGCGCGGTGGCGCGCCTGGACGGCTTGCGGACCACCGTCAAGGAGCGGATTGTGGCCGAGCACCAGCAAGTGGTGCGCGTGGATTGGGATGCGGCGCCGGGCCCGGATGCCGCCGCCGCCGCGGCTTGGCATGCGGCCCTGGCGCGGGTGGCCGGCACGGTCACTGGCGCGGTGATTGAGGACTTCGGCAAAGGCG
>JAIPIQ010000191.1 GCA_021734645.1 Fidelibacterota bacterium
GCCAGCTCGACCAAGCGGTCGAAACCGTCTGCATCGTGAATCGCGACCTCGGCGAGCATCTTGCGGTTCAGGTCCACCTGGGCCTTGGTCAACCCGGCCACAAACTGGCTGTAGCTGATGCCGCGGGCGCGGCAGGCGGCGGAAATCCGCACGATCCACAGGGCGCGGAATTCACGCTTGCGGGTCTTGCGGTGCTTGGTGGCGTGCTGCATGGCATGGTCCACCGCCTCGGTAGCGGTCCGGAACAGCCGATGCCGCCCGCCCAGAAACCCGCGGGCGAGTTTCAGGCGGCGTTTGCGGCGTTTACGGGAAGCGGGGGCATTCGTTGCGCGAGTCATAGTGACAATCTCCTGTCAATTCGGGTTCAGCCCTGCAGGCAGCGGGCCAGCCGCTTCTGATCGGCCTTGGAAACAGATTTTTCTTGGTGCAAGCTGTTCTTGCGCTTGCGGCTCTTGCCGGTCAGCAGATGCGAACCACCCGCCGCCGTCCGCCGCAATTTGCCGGTGCCGGTCACTTTAAAGCGCTTGGCAACCGATTTTCTGGTTTTCATTTTGGGCATAATCCACCTCGTCTCCACACACTCGTTAATGCCTTTGGGGCATGCAAAGTGCATACAGCTATCCTATTGCCGGCCGCCTGTCGAGTCTTTTTGGAAAAAATATTTTCTTGGGGATGGCTTGACAGACGGGGGGCGGCTGCCTAGAGTGCTGGGCTTTACAGGACATAGGCAGGCGGGTGGCGGCCCTGAGGGCGCGCCGGCCATGAGGTGGAATGATGGAAGTTTATGCGGTAGTTGAATCCGGTGGCAAACAGTACCGGGTGACGGAAGGTCAGGAACTGGACTTGGAGTTGCTGGATGCCGATCCGGGCGCGACGGTGGCGCTCGAGCGGGTGCTGGCGATCAGCGACGGCACGCAGTTGACCGTGGGTCAGCCGCTGGTGGCGGGCGCCCAGGTCACGGCCGAGCTGGTCAAGCAATTGCGCGGGCCCAAGCTCATCAACTTTAAGCGGACGAAGCGCAAGGGCTACCGGCGGAAGATGGGACACCGCCAGGAATTGAGCCGCGTGCGGATTACCGCGATTCAGGCCGGATAATCCGGCGGGAGCATTGTCATGGCACATAAAAAGGGACAGGGCAGCGTCAAGAATGGGCACGACAGCCAGAGCAAACGGCGGGGTGTCAAGCGCTTCGGGGGCCAGGTGGTCCGGGCGGGCAACATTCTGGTGCGGCAGGTGGGCACGAAACTCCATGCCGGGCGCAATGTCGGGCAGGGGCGCGATTACACATTGTATGCGTTGGTGGACGGCTCGGTGGAGTTTGACAAGCCCAACCGGCGCGTGCACGTGGCGCCGGTCGGCACAAACTGAAACCACCCGTTTTTGTTGATCAAGTCACGCTCTACGTCGAATCCGGCCGGGGCGGTGATGGAAGTTGTTCGTTCCGGCGCGAGAAATATGTACCGCAAGGCGGACCGGACGGGGGGGATGGTGGCCGGGGCGGTCATGTCATCCTGACGGGGGATACCCAGAGCGGCTCGCTGCTGCCGTTGTTTTACCAGCCGCATCAGCGGGCGGAGCACGGTGGCCGGGGCGGGCGCCGCCAGATGACAGGGCGCAACGGGCGTGATCTGAGAATCCCGGTGCCGTGCGGGACGGTGGTGCGCAACCAGGAAACCGGCGAGGTCCTGGGAGAGATTCTGACGGACGGGCAAACGCTGCGGGTGGCGCAGGGGGGCCAGGGGGGGCTCGGCAATCTGCATTTTGTTTCCTCCACGAACCGGACGCCGCGCCAGTTCACGCCCGGCGGCGAAAATCAGGTCTTGACCCTGCGCCTCGAGCTGAAACTGATCGCCCAGGTCGGCTTGGTGGGCTACCCGAACGCGGGCAAATCCACGCTCATCCGGCAGATCAGCCGCGCCCATCCCAAAGTGGCCTCGTATCCCTTTACCACCCTGCATCCCGTGCTGGGCGTGATCACGTTTTCCGATTACCGCACGGTGCGCATCGCGGATCTGCCGGGCCTGATCGAGGGCGCCCACGCCGGCGTGGGCCTGGGGCACGCCTTCCTGCGGCACATTGAACGAACCGAGTTGCTGGTCTTCGTGCTCGATTGCGCCGGCGTGGATGGCCGGACGCCCCAGGCGGATTACGAACATCTGCTCGACGAGCTCGGACGACATGAGGCCGACCTGCTGCACCGTCCGCGCCTGCTGGTGGCCAACAAAATGGATTTACCGGGCGCCGAGGACCTGTTGGCTGACTTCAGCGCGGCCACCGGCACGCAGCCCATTCCGATTTCCGCCCGGGACGGCGCCGGCCTCGAAGCCCTGCGCGCCGCCATCGAAACCCACTTCTTCCCTCCCGCGGATCAGAATCCGGCCGCGGGGATCCCCGATGAGATTCCATCCTGATCGCCACCTGCTACGCCTCGTAGCCGGCTGGCTGATGATTGTGCTGGGCCTGCTGGGCCTGGTGTTGCCCATCCTGCAAGGGCTGCTGTTTCTCGCAATCGGCATCTACCTGTTGACGCCATTTGTGCCCGCCCTGGCCCGCCTGCAAGTCTGGCTCCACCGCAGATTCCCGTGGATTCCCATCCGCCTCGCCCATTGGCGCGCGCGCTGGCACCAGCGCTGGCGCCGCCGCCGGTAAGCGCGCCCTACCGGGCTTTGGGCGGCGGCGGCTGAGCCCAGGACACCGACCAGGCATCCGCCAGACGCAACCAGAGCGGCGCCCCCTCCGCCGGCCCCAACCCGGCCACCTGCGTGGCGGACGCGGCTTCCATCGCGCCGGCCTCAGCCACGCGCAACGCCCGGAACGACACCTCGCCGCCCTGGGCCAACAGTCCGTAGGACCGCTGCTCCAGCCGCTTCCCGGGCCAGAACAATACCCGCTCGTCCCCGACCCATCCTTCAAGCCCTTCCGCCCCCTGGCGCACATCCAGCCGGTGCCAGTCCCGCCCCTCGAGCGGTAACCCCCGCCGCTCTGCGCCGCTCAATTGGCCATCCTGCCACCGACCAAAAATCCACTCGCTGCGCGCCCCGTCAAAACCAAAGAAATCGCCGGTCATGGCATCACGCAAATTGAACAGCAGCCCGAAGCGGTGGCGGGTCAAATGCCCCCCGACACCCGCATTGGCCTCGACCGCCAGCCCCTCGAGCGCCGCCGACGCCTCGGCCGACCAAACCGCGGCCGGGTCGCCGGCCGTCAGCCGGACCACATCCCCGGCCTCGACCGTCAGGGTTGCATTGGAAACGGCCGCCAGCCCGCTGGCGACAGGTACCACGGGTAGATACCACGCCGCGCTGATTTCATCATTTTCCGGATCGTTAATCCGGGCCCGCCAACGCATCCGGCCCCGCAGCGCCTCGCGCGCCCAGGCGGTCACCGCCGGCGGCTGATTCAGGGGCGCAACCTGCAACGCCAGCGGTTCGCCCCGCACGGTGGCGCCACCGGCATATTCCGCTTCGGGGAACAGACGCGCGGGGCCGGCGCCCAGCGCCGCCACCTCGACCGTCAACTCGGGGCCGCCCCCCTCAGCCAGCACCCGCTCATTCTGGATGACGCGCCAGCGCCGCGGTCGGCCCGCGGCTTGCAGGCTCAGGCGCAGGGGCCGTTCGAGCGGCACATTCGTCACCGCCGGGCGCCGGGCGAAACCGACCGCCTGTTCCGGCGACGGCGCCAGCCAGGCGGCGCGCGCCACGGCCCAATGCGCCAACGGATCCAGGGTCGCGGCGACCACATGCGCCTCATGCCAACCGGGGGCCAGAACCGGCAGGTCGAACGTGGCGGCGGGTGCCGGCGGCCCCAGGGCGCGCCCATCAAGGAAGAACTGATAATCCACGCCGGGGCGGCGCGGATTCAAGCTGGCCTGGGCGCGCCAGCCGCCGGGCTCGACCGGTTCGATCTGCAGCCCGACGGTCAGGGCCTCCGCCCAGGGACGCATGAGCGGGTCACCGACGGGGAGACCCTGAACGGGGCTGGCCACGGAGAAAGCCAGGGCTTCGAGCAGTGTCGCGCCGCGCGCCAGATGCGCAAACACGCGGGCATGCGGAAACTTGGTCCAGAGCGCGTAGGGTTCGACTACAGTCCCGTAGGAAGCGGACGCGCCCGCGTCCAGCCAGGCCGTGAGTTTGGTCTGGCCTGGCACATCGAACGAGGCCGCATGGCTGGTCAGATGCTCGGCCAGGCAGCCGGGCAGATAGGTGTTGCCCCGGCCGGCGTCAATACTCGCCCGGCCGGCCATCAACCCCGCCACCGCCCGATCGCGCGGCCACTCGGGCCCTTCCTCGACTGCGACCGACAAGCTCTGCAACTCCCGCACCGCCTGCGGATACTGCCAGGCCCGGCAGCGACTGCGCACGTCCTCGCTCAAGGCAAAGAAAACCGTACCGGTGGGCCAGGTATGATCCGCCTCACGGGCCCGGTGCAGCAGCGCGAGGGCGCCCGGCAGGGTCATGCCCCGCGCGCCCGTCCAGGCCAGCAGCGCACTGGGCCGGGGCCGTTGGTCGCCCAGGGATTCGGCGAAACGGCCCAGTGAGGCCCCCGATCCCATCTGGGTCTGATCCATCCCCGGCCCCTGGAAATAGGGCGACAACGCCCGCCCCTCCTTGACTGCCTCGGCCGTGGGGCGGTCATCCCAGAAAAACATCGCGCCCGGCAGGGAAAGCACCCCGTGCTCACCCGCAACCCGCCGGGGAAAATCGGCGGAAAAGACCCAGGCCGCCACTTGAGCGGCCAACCCGCGCGCCTGCACCTGCTCCGCCAGGGGCTGCCAAATCCAGTCCTCGAATTCGGCGGCGGTGACTTCCGCCCGCGCACTCAACACTTTCGCCGGCAGGTCCAGATAGAAGACCTGCGTGGCCGGAATGCCGCGCAAGGCAATATACTCATTGGCCACCGCCAGCGACCGCGGCGACGCGGCGTTGACCACCACGGCCAGTTCCAGGGGCGTCTGCGCCCGCGCGGCCCCCGCCCACAGCGCGGCCCACACGCCGACCACCCATCCGCACATCCCCAACGTCGTACTCCGGTGCCGTCTACATTCCATGGCTTAATGCTCCCTGGGGGCCATCCGTGCTAGAAGGGCCTCGCGGTCCCGATTTTGGCATGCAGCGCCGCCTCGGCAATCGAGCGCCCGTCGCGCAGAATCGGCGTCCGGCGGGGAATCCAGCGGCGCTTGCGGGCCGTCAGCATCAGGCGCTGGCCGGGCATGAAGAAACAGAGGGCATCGGCCAGCCGGGCCAGGTAAGCCAAAGGCCAGAGGACGGCAAAGAGCCGCGCGATCCGGCGATAGGCGACGACCGCCACGCCGGGTTCGGCGTCGGGTTCCGGCAGCCAGGCGGCCGCCACGCGACGGTCGCAGAGGTCCAACAAGCTGGTCCAGAAGCCCAGATAGGCGCGGTCGCGCTGAATATCGAAGCCATCTTTGAGGGCGTCGTAAATGTGCCCGGGGCTATAGGTATGTTGATAGGCGGGCATGCCGGCCAGGCGTTGGAGCCAGGCCAGGAGGGAGTAACGGATTGCGCGCGGCACATCCACCAGCAACGACCCCGTATCCGTCAGCACCCGGTGGCATTCGGCAATCAGCGCGGCATCATCCGGCGTGTGTTCGAGCACATCCACAACCACGACCTGGTCAAAGGTCTTGTCAGCCCAAGGCAACCGCTCGGGCGTGACGGTGTGGGCGCGGGCGCCCGCCCAACTGGTTAGCCGGGCATCCGGCGGGTTCAGGCTGCCCACCTGCCAGTGCGGCCGATTGACCAGCAACCGCCGCTGCAACCCGGGATCGCCCCCCAGCAGCAGGCCGGCGGCGGGCCGCATGGCGCCCAA
>JAIPIQ010000192.1 GCA_021734645.1 Fidelibacterota bacterium
CTACAAGGTCTGGGGCTGGAAGCAGGCCATTGACGAGTACGGTGTCTATGGCATGAAAAGCGACAACGGCCTGAACTGCCGCAGTCTGGACCTCAACCTGCCCCTGGGCTTCGGCTGGTATGATGACAACGGCGACCTGCAGGGAACCTATCCGTTCTTCGCCACGCGCGAGCTGGCCAAACGCTACTACTGGCTGTTTCACGTCTATCGCAAGGAAAAATACGGCCGCGCGGGCGTGATCAAGCTGCACGCGGGCGCCGCCTGGTATCCGTTTGTTGCCGCCTTCGTGGACTACCGCGCCCACGGCGAAGGCGCCAATTTCATGAGCGCCCATTTTGCCGAAAATCTGACCGCGCCGGAGGATTTCGTCCTCGGCCGGCAGCATCATCGTTTCGGCATTCCCGTGTACCTGCTGACCAAGCGGATGGGCATGCCCTTCAGCCCGAATTACCTCTACCTTTATGCGCACCTGTTCCACATGGATCTGCGCGCCTACCCCGATCAGTTGCGGCCCAGTGGCTGGCACTGGAACGAAAAGGATCCCTACGCGGGACACCGGGGTGGCCCCATCGGCGAGTTCGCCCCCTACCATACCGGCCGCCCCGGCGTGCATTCCACGCCCTGCCCCCAGGGCATCTCCTGGATGCTCAAGGATGACTTCGGCTGCCAGCAGGCGGAGTTCCTCGGCTTCTGGCGCAACCAGGACTACGTGCAGGTCGGCGCCACCCGCGCCGCCGCCAGCCTCTGGCTGCATCCCGGCCAGGCCGCCCTCTTCGTGGTCTCGAACTTCCATTCCGCGCCCGACGCCATCGCGCTGCGCCTGAACCTCGCCCGCCTCGGGCTGGCCGGCCAAACCCTGCGGGCCTACGACGCCTGGACCGATGAGGATTACCCATTGACGAACGACGCCGTGCACCTGACCATCCCCGGCGGCCAGTACCGCTTCGTGCGCCTCGAGCCCGAGCACTGAAACCGGCTGCAGACAGGGGTAAACGCATGACATGGATCCGACAGAGCGTGGCGATCTGGCTGACCGGCCTGGCGCTGCTGGCCGGCGCCGCGCGGGCCGAAACCGACTTGCTGGCGTTCCCCGCCCGCGGGCACATTGACCTGGCCGAGGGCACCATCGAGTGCTGGATCTGCTTCCCGCGGGATCCCCTGCCGGCCGCGGACGACGCCGCCGCGCCGGCTTACCATTTTCGCGGCAACCTGCTCAGCGTCACCACGGCGGACGCCATCGAACCCAGCTTTCTCACGATCGGATTCTTCGCGAAGCGCGGCGACGGCCAGCGCGCGCCGTTTCGCCTGGCAGCCCGGATCGCCCTGCTGGGCGTGCCCCCGCCCGGCCATTATCTCCTGCTCTTCCCGCCGGACATCCAGGGCGGCGACTGGCATCACCTCGCCATCACCTGGGACCGGGAAAATTACAACGCCTACCTCAATGGCCAACCGAGCCGCATCGCCCCCCGGGACTGGAAACAACGCACCGAACGCTTCGCGGCGCGCCTCGGCGCCGCCGCGCAAATCATCCTGGGCTCCGATCCGGCCGGCGTCTATCGGGGCCGCGCCCCCTTCATCATTGACGATTTTCGGATCAGCTCCGTCGCGCGCCCCGCCGCGGATCTGGGCTACCATGGCCCGCTCAAACCCGACCTCTTCACGACCCTGCTGTTGACCTTCGATGCCCCCGCAGAATTGCCGCCCGCAATGCCCGCCTACCTGCAACCGGTCGCCGGCCAATTCGGCCAGGGGCTTTCCCTGGGCACACTCGAGCCAGCCGTTCCCTGACCTGACCGCGCGCCCGACGCGATCTATGCCCCCGAAACCCCACCCCGCTGCGCCGCCCCCGCCATCAACTGGATTTGCACATGAATGCAGGATTCAGCCTGACGACATTTGGCATCATCGCGACAATTTTCTCCTGCATCATCGCCACTATTTCCATATCCCGAATCGCGTATCGCAATGCGCCTCCCATTCGGGTCCAATCGGGTCCATTCGCGGATCCCACACGCCTGAATCTCCCGTCTTCCTTTTGTGCATTTCGTGTATTTCGTTGTTCCAAATAATCCTTCCGGCGCAGCCCGCTTCATCCGGGTCTATTCGTGTGGATCCGTGGTTCGCCCCCACTTCCACCGCGCGGCCGGCCGGGGTGGTTACCCTGCGCCGGTAGCGGCCGATTGCCCCGGGCAGTTTAAGCCGGGGGTCAGGCGATAACCGGCGCTGAAGGCGGCACCCGTCATGGGGCGCTTATCTGCGGGCTGGACTTCGGTCAGGCACAGGGCGTCTTCGCCGCAGGCCACCACGGGGCCATCGGCCGTCAGCGCCAGGACGACGCCGGGGTCCCCGGCGCCGGGGACGACCATGGTGCGCAATAGTTTGAACGGTCGGTTGGCGGGTGGCGGCAGGCAGGCGGTCTGACCGGGCCAGGGTTGAAAAGCGCGCACGCGGTTGTGCAGCACGCGGGCGGGCGCGGTCCAGTCCACGGGACTGTCGCGACGGTCGAGTTTGCGGGCGTAGGTGGCCCGCGTTTCATCCTGGGGTTGGGCGGTCAAGCCGCCACCCTGCAAGGCGGCCACGGCACGGCCCAGCAGCTCGGCGCCCTGGCGGGCCAGCCGGGCGCCCAGGGTCACGGCGTCATCCTCGGGCCGGATGGCGGCGGGCGCCTGGAGCAAAATGGGGCCGGCGTCCAGCGCGGGACTGACTTCGAGAATGGTCACCCCGGTCTGGTCTTCCCCATTGGCCAGCGCCCACTGAATGGGGGCTGCCCCGCGATACCGGGGCAACAGCGACGGATGGAGGTTGATGGCGCCGAGGCGCGCGGTGGCGCACAAGCCCGCGGGCAGATACTCACCATAGGCCACCACCACCAGCAGATCCGGCGCGGACCGTTCGAGTGCGTCCCGGCAGGCGCCGACCGGCTCGGGCGTGCAAATGGGTAAGTCCAATGCCATCGCCCGCGCCTTCAGGGGGCAGGGCGCCAACCGGCGGCGGCGCCCCTGGGGCCGGTCGGGCTGGGTCACCACCCCCAACAGGTCACAGCACGGCGCGGCCCGGAGCCATTCAAGCGACGGCACCGCCAGCTCGGCGGCGCCAAAGAACCACGTGCGCAAGGCCGACGCCACCGCACTCACCAGGGCCGCGCACCCGCTGAGCGCGCCTGCGCCGCCGCCGCGTCCGCGACCGGTTCAACCGCCCGGGACAGGCCCACCAAGTCCGCCAGGATGTGCATGGTCTCCTGCAACATCAGATCCGCCTGCAACACGTCCGCCTCATCCTCGGCGGCGGCCGCTTCTTCCGGCTCCACCAACTCGACCTCATCCAGCGCCTGCCGGCGCACAAAGGCGCTCATGGACTTCTCCTGGCGCGCGATGGCCAGGCGCTCGTCGAAATTGAGGGGCAGGGTTTTGGACTGGCGGCGCCGACCGATGTCGTTTACCAAGGCCAGATACTGCTGAAAACGCTCATTCTCTTCGCGCCGACTTTCCGAGCGGGCGCGCAGCTCGGGCACTACGTCTTCCGGAAAGCGGGCGCGCTCGTAGTAGGTGGCCCGAACCGTGCTCCAGGGCAGGGCGTGGGGCAGGTACTCCTCGCCGACTTCCAGTTGATCGAGCACGGTGGGAATCTCAATGTGGGGACGCACGCCCTCGAGCTGGGTCGAGCCGCCGCTGATCCGGTAGAATGCCGCGCCGGTGCTCTTCAGCTCGCCCAGTTCCGGACGGCGGCGATGGAGCGGGTGCAATCCCTGGACCGTGCCCTTGCCATGACTTTTCAGATCGCCCACCACCACCGCGCGGCCGTAATCCTTGAGGGCCGCCGCCACGATTTCCGCGGCCGAGGCGCTCAGCCGATTCTGCAGCACAACCAGAGGGCCTGCGTAGACTATGGCTGGATCGGGGTCGCGCAACACCTGCAACCCGCCGCCGCTGCGCACCAGCACCACCGGGCCGTGCTCGATGAACAGCCCCGCCAGCTCGACGGCCTCGCTCAAGAGCCCCCCGCTGTTGCCCCGCAAATCGAGCACCACGCCGTCCACCCCCTCCGCCGCAAACTCGGCGAGAATCCGGCGCACATCCCCGCTCACGCTCCGGGCATCCGGCGTACCCCGGCCCAGCCCGGCCACATCGGCATAGAACTCCGGCACGGTGATGATGCCCAGGGTCAGTTCCTCGTCATCCGGACCCGCCTGCCGCTCGAGGCGGCCCTTCGCCGCCTGCTCCTCGAGCTGGACCTCGTCGCGGACCAGATCAATCTCGCGCAGCGTGCTGCCGCTTACGTCCGTCGCGGGAATCACCGTCAGCACCACGCGGGTATCCTTCTCGCCGCGAATCAGCCGCACGGCCCGGCTCAAGGGCCAGTGGAGGATATCCACAGCCTCTTCGTTATCCTGGGCCACGGCCACGATCTTATCGCCGGGTTGCAGGCGGCCATCCCGCTCGGCCGGGCCGCCGGGGATCAGGCGCATGATCTTCGGCAGGCCCTCATCGGTGCTCAACACCGCGCCGATCCCCACCAGCGACAGGCGCATGTTGATGTCAAAATCCTCCTTGTTGCGCTGGGATAGATAGCTGGTATGGGGATCATAGGCCTGGGCAAAGGAACTGATGTAGAGGGTCAGCAGCCAGTCCGCGTCGTTGTCGTTCAAAACATGCAGCAACTGCACGCTCTCCTTGCGGACCCAATCCTCCGGGGACAACCGCAGGAGCGCGGCCAGCGCCGACGGCGGACCGGTCTCGTCCGCCGCCCCGGCGGCGGCGTCATCAACGGGCTCCCCCGCGGGTTCCTCGGCGGGCGCATCCGGTTGCGGGGTGTCCGGCGGCGCCTCGGCCGCCGCCTGTTCCTCGGCCAGCGTCCGCTGCACCCGGCGCGCCAGAAGCTGATTCTTCACGCGCAGGCGCCAGAGCTCGTCCCACGCCGCCTCATCGGCCGGCCAGGGCGCCTCCTTGCGATCCCAGACATAGACCTCCGGCTGCGCGAAATCCAGGTCGCCCTCGAGCAGGGTCTCCACGTAAGCCACGCGGTTACTGACGCGGGTCATGAGCACGTCATACACCTCGAAGGCGAAGTCTATCTCCCCCTGCCGCAGGCGGTTATCCAACTCGCCGGCCTGTTCCTGAAAACGCCGGACGTCGTCGGCCAAAAAGAACACGCGCTCAAAATCCAGGGTGCGCAGGAAGATATCCAGGGCGCGGTGGGCGATGACATCATCCAGCGACTGACCGGAGAGGTGGGCCCGCGGCAGGGTCCGGGCCACCATTTCCGCGGCCTGGGAATAGACCTCGAGGGTTTCCGCGTCAGGCGGCAGCAGGGCGGAGGCATTCAGCGCCCCGCACAAGACGGACAATACCAGGATACGCGACCATTTGTGTTGCTTCATAAACCTGCTCCGTTTTCGCTGCCCGTCGCGCCCGAATACCGCGACCTTACTCAATCAGACCCCCGCGCCCGGCAAATGTTCATGCGGCGCCTGCCGAAACGGGGTCGGCCGGCCGGCGGTTGATCAACGCCGCCGCAACCCCCGCGCCAAAACCATTGTCCACATTGACGACCGTCAAGCCCGGCACGCAGGAATTCAACATGGACCACAGCGCGGCCTGACCGCCCCCAGGCAACCCATACCCGACGCTCGTGGGCAGGCCAATCACCGGCCGGTCAATCAAACCGCCCACCACCGACGGCAGCGCCCCCTCCATCCCGGCCGCGACGATCACCACCCGCGCCGAACGCAGCACCGGCAACTGCCCCAGCACCCGATGCAACCCCGCCACGCCCACATCGTACACCCGGCTCACCCGCGCCCCCAGGCG
>JAIPIQ010000193.1 GCA_021734645.1 Fidelibacterota bacterium
CGCAAGCGGCGGTCATAGTCGGCGAATTGCGCGCTCCAATCGGCATACGGGCGGATCACCAGTTCGGCGGCAGCGGACGGTGTGGGCGCGCGCAGGTCGGCGACGAAATCGCAAATGGTGAAGTCGGTTTCATGGCCCACGGCGGAGATCACCGGAATCCGGCAGGCGTAGACCGCCCGGGCCAGCGCTTCGTCATTGAAGCACCACAAATCTTCGAGACTGCCCCCACCCCGGCCGATGATGATCACATCCACCGCGTCGTGGGCATCCAGCCACTCGAGCGCGCCCTTGAGCTGCGCGGCGGCCTTTTCGCCCTGGACCAGGGTCGGTGCGAGTAGAATCTCGCGGCGCGGGTACCGGCGGCCCAGCACCTGCAGGATATCCCGCACCGCCGCGCCGGTCGGCGAGGTGATCAACCCGATGCGCGCGGGCAACAGCGGCAGCTTCTGCTTGTGCCCGGCGGCAAACAATCCATCGGCCTCAAGCTGGCGCTTGAGTTGCTCGAAGGCTTCGAGCAAGGCCCCCTGCCCCGCCGGCGCCAGCTCCCGCACGATCAACTGATACTGCCCACGCGGTTCGTAGACCGAAATCTGCCCGCGCGCCCGCACCTGCTGCCCCTCCGCCGGCTGAAAGGCCAACCCCCGCTGGCTGCCCGCAAACAAAACCGCACTCAACTGCGCGCCGCCGTCCTTGAGCGTGAAATACATGTGCCCCGAGGGCTGGCGCTTCAGGTTCGAGATTTCGCCCTCGACCCACACCGTGCCGAAATCGTCCTCGAGCCGCAGGCGAATGCGGCGGGTCAACTCGCTGATGCTCAGGGGCGCGGGCGCGGCAGCGGCGCTCATGGGATCGGCTCCCGCAGGCGCTCGATGGCCCGGGCCGCGCCGGTCAACGCGTCCACCGTGACCAACGCGCCCTGAAATTCGTTGCGGTCCCGCGCGACGCCGAACTTGGTGGGCATGCCCGAAAGAAAGCGCTGGGTGACCGATCCCAGCTCCCGGCCCAGCACACCGTCCTGGGGGCCCGTCATGCCCAGATCCGTCAGGTAGGCCGTCCCCTTGGGCAGGATGCGCTCGTCGGCGGTCTGCACATGCGTATGGGAACCCAGCACCGCCGCCACGCGACCGTCCAGATAGCGCCCGAGGCAAATCTTCTCGGAGGTGGCCTCGGCATGTATGTCCACCAGGATCACGGCGCCCAGCGCCGCGCGCTGGGCCAGCAGCGCGTCCGCGGTCCGAAAGGGACAATCCGCCGGCGCCATAAACACGCGGCCGATGAGATTGATGACACTGACGGAGATCCCGGCAATGGTCTGGGTGGCCACGCCCTGGCCCGGGCACCCGGGCGCGAAATTGGCGGGGCGCACGACCCAGGGCAGACTCGCCAGCCGCGGCGCCAACTCGCGCTGGCCCCAGGCATGGTCGCCAAGGGTCAGAAAATCCACGCCGGCCTCGTGGAGCTGCTGCGCCAGGGGCGCGGTCAACCCGTTGCCCCCGGCGGCATTCTCCGCGTTGGCCACCACGCAGTCCGCCCGGCCCTCGGCCTTGAGGCGCGCGGCCACCCGCACCAGGGCGCAGCGCCCCGGTTCGCCCACCACGTCCCCGGCGAACAACACCCGCAGCGTGGACCGCCGCCCGCTCATCGGGCGTATTCCACGCAACGCGTCTCGCGAATGACCGTCACCTTGATCTGTCCCGGATATTGCATGTCCTGCTCGACGCGCTTACTCAGATCCCGCGCCAAATGCAAGGCCGCATTGTCATCCACATCGCGCGGTTTGACGAAGACCCGCAGCTCGCGCCCCGCGAATATGGCGTAACTCTTCTCGACGCCGTCGAAACCGGCCGCGATCTTCTCGAGCTGTTCGAGGCGCTTGAGATAGAATTCCGTGGTTTCGGCGCGGGCGCCGGGGCGCGCGGCGGTCAGGGCGTCCGCGGCGGTTGCCAGGGAGGCATAGGGACTCTGCCCCTGGCAGTCGCCATGATGGGCGCCCACGGCATTGACCACCACATCCGGCTCTCCGTGCCGTTTCAGGAAATTGGCGCCGATCTCGGCATGCCCGCCGGCCACCGCATGGTCCAGCGCCTTGCCGATGTCGTGCAGCAGGCCCACCCGCCGGGCAATGGCCGCATCCAGCCCCAGATCCGCGGCCATCATGCCCATGAGGTGGCCCGTCTCCAACGCGTGCTGCAGCACATTCTGCGAATAGCTGTGCCGGAATTTCAACTGCCCGAGGCGCTCGATGATCTCCGGGGCCAGTCCGGCCAACCCCAGCTCCCGCGCGGCCGCTTCACCGGTCTTGACGGTATCCGCCGCCAGGGAGGCCTGGGTTGCGGCGACGACCTCCTCGATGGTGCCGGGATGAATGCGGCCGTCGCTGATCAGGCGCGTCAGGGCCACCCGCGCAATTTCGCGCCGCATGGGCTCGAAACAGGAAATGACCACGGCATCCGGGGTTTCGTCAATCAGCAGGTTGACGCCGGTTGCGGCCTCGAAACTGCGGATATTGCGGCCTTCGCGCCCGATCAGGCGGCCCTTCATGTCTTCGGAGGGCAAGCTGACGGTGGTGGTGGTAATCGAGGCCACCTGGGGCGCGGCGTAGCGTTCGAGGGCGGTGGTGATGATATCCCGCGCGACCTCCTCGCTCTGTTGCAGCGCCTGCTGCTGGACGTGGCGGACCAGCTCGGCGGTTTCATGCCGCAGTTCCTCGTGCAATTCGCGGAACAGCTCCCGCCGGGCGATATCCGGGGTCATGCAGGCCATTTGATGCAGCCGCTCGCGCTGCTGTTTCAGCAGGGTCTCCAACTCGGCGGCGCGCGTATCAGCGGCGTTCCGGCGGCGAGTCGCTTCCTGCAATTCGTCGTGCAGATGCAATTCCCGGCGGTCCAGCACCGCCACCTTGCGATCCAGCAAATCTTCCCGCTCATCCACCCGCGCGGCGCGCTTTTTCAGATCGGCGTCCTGGGCGGCCGTCGCCGCCTGGTGCTCGGCCCGCAGGCGGTCGCGCTCGGCCTGCACCTTCAGGTGCGCCTCCTGTACCAACACCTGGGCCCGCAACTCCGCTTCGTGGACGATCTCCCGGGCATGGCGCTCGGCGCCCACCAGGCGCAAGTGCGTCATCAGCCAGTGAATGCAGTAGCCGCTGACGATGCCCAGGGCAACGGCCGCCGTGGGAAACCACCAGGGGATTTCAAGAATCTTCTCGGTCATGTCCATTTTTCAACTCTCACGTTTCATGGTTGGGGTTCATAAGAAGGGGTGGTTTCGGCGGCGCCGTCCTCGGTCACCAGCCAGTGCATGGGCACGTCCCAGGGGGCGGCAGGCAATTCGGGAACGACCTGAAACGCAAAGGCCAGGGCAACATGCACGGCCCGGCTGTCAGCCAGCAGCCGGTCGTAATGCCCGGCGCCGTGACCGAGCCGGTGCCCGGCCCGGTCCACGGCGACCACGGGCACGAAGACCACGTCCGGCGGCACGGCCGGCGGCGCGCGGCGCGCGGGTTCGGCAATGGCGGCTGGTCCGGCGCGCAGGGCTGCGCCCGGCCGCCAGCGCGCCCACTCGTAGGCCCGGGCCGCCGCGCGCCAGCGCGGGACGCACAAGACCGCCTTGTTGGCCGCCAGTCCGGCCGCGATCTCCGCGGTGGGGGCCTCGTGCGCTTGCGCCAGATAGAGCCCCACGCAGCGGGCCGCTGCCAGGGGCGGCCATGCCAGGGCGTGGCCTTGCAGCGCCGCACCCACCGCCGCCACCCACGCCGGATCCAACTGCCGCCGCCGCGCCGCAATAGACGCGCGGATCCGCGCCCGCTCGCGCGCTTGCTCAGGCGGTTGCATCGTCACCCCCTGGCGGTTGCGCTCCGGCCGCCTGCTCCGCGCCGCCCGCGGCGCGCTCGGCGAGGATCCGCTCCCAGAAGGCCAGGCGCTCGGCAATCTGGCGTTCATAGCCCTGATTCGTGGGCCGGTAATAGGTTTTGACGCCGGGCGCGTAGGTCTGCGCCACGATGTGATGGGGAAAATCATGCGGATACTGGTACCCGGTGTGGCCCAGGCTCCGCGCGCCGGCATATCCCGTTCCCCGCAGGGGCGGCGGCACCGGCAGCACCCGCTCGGTCCGAACGTCCTCGATGGCGGCGTCAATGGCCAGATAGGCGGCATTACTCTTGGGCGCGCAGGCCAGATAGACCGTGGCCTGGGCCAGGATGATCCGCGCTTCCGGCATGCCGACAAAATCCACGGCCTGGGCGGCCGCCCAGGCCAGACTCAGCCCCCGCGGATCGGCATTGCCAATATCCTCGGAGGCCAGAATCACCAGCCGCCGGGCAATGAAACGGGGATCTTCGCCGGCATGCAACATGCGGGCCAACCAGTAGATGGCCGCATCGGGCGCCGACCCGCGCACGCTCTTGATGAAGGCCGAAATCGTGTCGTAATGCCCATCCTCATCCTGATCGTACAGGACGGCCTTCTTCTGAATGGACTCCTCGGCCGCCGCGCGGGTCAGGTGAATCCGGCCATCCGCGCCGGCCGGGGTCGAAAGCACCGCCAATTCCAGGGCATTGAGGGCGCGCCGGGCATCGCCCTCGCAGATGCGGGCGAGATGCGCCAGGGCCTCGGGATCAGCCCGGACCTCGAGGGCCGCCAACCCCTCGGGATGCGTCAGGGCCCGCTCGAGCAGTTGGCGGATGGCGGCTTCATCCAGAGCCTGCAATTCGAAAAGCTGCGAGCGGGACAGCAGGGGGCTGTTGATGAAGAAAAAGGGATTGTGGGTGGTGGCGCCGATGAGGGTCAGGGTGCCATCCTCGAGATACGGCAGGAGCACATCCTGCTGGGCTTTGTTGAAGCGGTGGATTTCGTCCACGAACAGGATGGTCTCCTGCTCCTGGCCGCGGCGGCGGGCGCGGGCGGCCTGGGCGATGTCGCGCAGTACCGCCACATTGGCCACGACCCCGCTGGCCCGCTCGAAATGCCGCCGCGTGCTGAGAGCAATCACTTCCGCCAACGAAGTCTTGCCGCAACCCGGCGGACCAAACAGCACGATACTGCCCAGCCGGTCGGCCTCAATGGCCCGGCGCAGCATCTTGCCCGGCGCCAGCAGATGCGCCTGCCCAACCACCTCGGCCAAGGTCCGCGGACGCAGCCGGGCCGCCAGCGGCGCCCGAGCGCCGCCGACTGACCCGCCGTCAGCCAGATTCTCATTTTCCGCAAACAAATCCACCGCCAACTCCCTCGACAAAGAACCCCGCCTTGCCGGTATAGGACAAAACTCTGATCCTATTGATCAAAGTGGGCACATCGCCGCTGGCTCACTGTTTCTCGCAAGGAGCTGTCAGCTTGCACACCGGACGTTCAGCGCCCTGATTATATGTTATTGGGTCAGAGCACATTGCCCATTCACGAACAAGGCAGGGTAAATTATCGAAGGACGCCACCGGCGACCCCCGCAAAACCCACGTTAACAAAGAACACGAGCGAGGCCGCTACGGCCGCAACCACACCACGCCCGGCGGCGCGCATATCCAACCGCACCACCCACGCATGCACCGACGCGTCGAGCCCGCGCCCGCCGCCGGTCCACGCCGCTGACAACCTGTCTCCAGGCCCGCCATCGCCCACCGATTCACTTCCGGTTCATTTTCAACCCACATGCCCAGCATGAGGCCACCTCTACCTGTTCGTAAAATTCACCGTGAGCCCCAAAACAACCTTTCCTGCTCACAATCCAGAATATACGCCCCCGCCCCCCCCGCCGTCAAGCCCCCCATGCAATCGCGTAAGTCGCCGAAAGCACAT
>JAIPIQ010000194.1 GCA_021734645.1 Fidelibacterota bacterium
TGAAAGGCTTCGTAGCAGGCCGGACAGCCCAGGCGGCTGCGCTTCTTGAATTGGGCGAGGGTCAGGCCACATTCGGGGCAGGCCGGCACGGCGCGCTTGAGCGGCGGTTTGGGCGCGGGGGCCGGATCGCCCGCCGCCAGGGCGCCGCCCGCCAGCCCGAGCAGCAGATCCGAAACGGAAACCGGCCCCTCGACGGTGAACCCGGCCTTGTCAGCGCAGGTCTCGCACAGATGCAGCTTCTGGACTTCGCCATCCGTCACCGTCGTCAGGTGCAGGGTCGCCTCCCGCTCATGGCACCGTTGACAGATCATCGCCGGTACAGCGGCTCGCCCCGCGTCTTGGCCAGCTCGCGGAAGGCCGCTTCCAGTTCCTGGGTGACCGGTCCCGGGCAGCCCGCGCCGATCACCCGGCGGTCAATTTCAACCACCCCGATGATTTCCGCGGCGGTGCCCGTCAGAAAGACTTCGTCGGCCGTGTACAGATCGTAGCGGTTCATGACCTCCTCGCGCACGTCGTAGCCCGCCTGGCCGGCCAGTTCCATGACGGCATCGCGGGTGATGCCGCGCAGGGCGCCGCACCAGCAGGGCGGCGTGGTCAGGGTGCGGCCGCGCACCGCAAAAATATTATCGCCGGACGCCTCGGCCACCTGACCGGCCGGATTCAACATGATGCATTCCATCACGCCGGCATTGAGGGCCTCGATCTTGGCCAGGACATTATTCAGGTAGTTCAGGCTCTTGATGCGGGGATTGAGCGCCTCGGCGGCGTTGCGCAACGTGCCGACGGTTACGATCTTCAAGCCCTGTTCATAGAGCTCGGGCGGATAGAGCTGGATGCTGGCCGCAATGATGATCACTTCGGCCCGCTTGCACAGGTAGGGATTCAGGCCCAGGGTGCCGACGCCGCGGGTGACCACCAGGCGGATGTAGCCGTTGCGCAAGCGATTGGCCCGGCAGGTGGCCACCACGGCCTGCCGCAGCTCGTCCTTGGTCATGGGCATCTTCAAGGCAATCGCTTTGGCCGAATCGTACAGCCGGTCCAAATGCTCCGTCAGCATGAAGACCCGGCCATTGTAAATCCGAATGCCCTCGAAAACCCCATCGCCGTACAGCAGGCCGTGATCGAACACTGAGACCTTGGCCTGCTTTTCGGGCACCAGCTTGCCACTGACATAGACCTTCATATCCAAACTCCTCGCGCACCGCGCGTTTCGGAACAGCATGCCAAGCCGCGGCCCCGCCGCCAAGCCTGAAAGTTCAGTTCTTGACAGAACCCGCTCGACCGATACTCTCCCTGTTCAGCTTCAGCGGCAAGGAACGTCAATACATGAGCGCTTATCAAACACAGCCGAACCCGTACCGCAAACGCCACCGGCAGCGCACGGCGCCCCGCGCCCCGGACCAGCCCCCGCCACCCCGGACCTGGCTGCCCTGGGCCGCCCTGGGCGGCGCCTTGTTGCTCTTTGGTCTCTCCCTGCCGCGCGGCCTGTCACCGTTACTCTCCGCCGCGCCCCTGGCTTCGGCCCTGCGCGTCCTGCCCTTTCCTTTGCTGAACCATCCCCTCTGGGAGGGCCTCGTGGCGTGGCTGGGGCGCTTGATGCCCCACAGCGGCATCCTGCTGGGCAATGGCCTCAGCCTGTTGTTCGGCGCCCTGACCGTCGGCCTGACCTGCTCGGTCGCCTGGCGCTGGACATTCTACACCATCCCCGAGAAGTATCGGAATCCCCATTGGGTGAAAGAAGGTCGCGTCCTTTCGGCCTGGGTGTCGGCGGCCACGCTGGCCGTCATGACGCCGTTCTGGCTGGCGGCCACGCGCGCCCATCCGGGAACCCTGGACCTCTGCATTCTGCTGGCTGCCACCTGGCTGCTCCAGGAATATGGCCGCACCAACCGGCGGGGGCCGTGGCTGTATGCCGCCGCCGCGCTCTGGGGCGTGGGCGCGGCCGAGTTTGCCACCATGTTCCTGTTTGCGCCCCTGGCGGCCGGCTATTTCCTGCACTTCATGTCCCGGGCCAAGCACCTGAAGAGCCGCTACGTTTTGACGGCGCTGGGGTGCGCGCTGCTGGGACTGGCGCTCTGGATGCTTAAGGCCTGGACCTACTGGCAGAGTCCGGCGGCGGAGTGGCGGGATGTCTCGGGCTATGGGCACGCGCTGTGGTTTGTGCTGCGCGAACATTACCGCGCCGTGCGCTCGGCCACGGGCAATATGGGTTGGATTCTGACCTTCATCCTGACCGTGCTCCCCTGGTCCCTGCTCTACGTTTTCCCCCTCTCCCACGTGCGCGGGGTGAAATATTCCCGCGGCGCCCACTTCATGCTGGGCGTCTTCGCGCTGCTGAGCATCCCCCTCCTGTTTGATCTGCCCATGGCCCCCTGGCGGCTTCAAGGCCTCGGCTCCCTGACCCTGACCCCCTATCTGCTCTTCGCCCTCTGGTGGGGCCGCCTGCTCGGCTATGCCTGGCTGATGGCCCAGGCCCATAGCCCCCGGGACAACCAGGCCACCCGCCTGCTGCGCCGCGGCGGGCGCCTGCTCCTGCGCCCCCTGGCCGCCATCCTGGTCCTGGTGGCCGCCACCCGCGCCTTCCGCGTGGCCGATCCCCGCCCCACCAACCGGCTGCACCAGGCAGGCGGCATCCTGCTCGATGAAATCCGGGACCGCGAATGGCTGCTCACCAACGGCCTGCTGGACGAGTGGCTGGGCCTGCTGGCGCGCGACCGCGGCCAGAACACCCGGCTGCTGAATCTGCGCCTGGCCCAGTCCCTGCCCTACCAGCGCTACACGGCCTCCCGCATGACGGACGGCCGCCTCAGCGCCCTGGCGCGCATCGGCCTCCAACCCATGCTGCGCGCCTGGTTCGAACGCGATCCGCGGATCACCGACCGGGTCGCCATCCTGACCCAGCCCGACGAATGGACCGCCTCGGGCCTGACGCCCGTGCCCGCCGGCGCGGTCTATCTCGGCGCGCCCGACCAGGAAACCCATGCCGCCGAGGCCCTCTGGGCGCGCAGTACCGAGCTGTGGACCGAGTTGGAGCCGCTGCTGAGCACGGATCCCCACCCCGCGCACATTGACGCGCCCTGGTTCCGCCTGCTGCGACGGCACCTGTCGCGCCTGGCCAACGACCTGGGCGTCTATTGCGAGGATGTGGGCGCCCCCGCGCGCGCCGCCCAGGCCTACGCCCGCTCCCGCGCCTGGGATGCCGACAATCTCAGCGCCTTGATGAATCAACTGTTGATGGCCGAACGCGCGGAAGATCCGGCGGCCGACGCTCTCCGGACGGAATTCGAGCGCCGCACCGGCCGCGAAACCGATCCGCGCCAGCTCTGGGGCCTGTCCTTCCAATATGGCCTGGTGCGCTCGGCCGAGGTGTTTGTGCAGCGGGGCCTGGCCTGGGCCATGTCCGGCAAGTCCAATCTGGCCGTGGCGCAAATCCGGCATGCCCAAAGCCTGGGCGCCGATAATGTCCGCATGCAACTGGCCCTGGCCACCCTGTTCCAGCAGGGCAACAATCCGTCCCAGAGCGAGGGGTTGTTCACCGCGGCCCTGCAGACGGATCCCGAGCATCCCATGGCCCTGCTGGGCCTGGCCCGCCTGCGCCTGCGCAACGCCAACTTCCCGGAAGCCCAAAACCTGCTCGACCGGGCCGCGGCGGCCGGCGCGCCGCCCGCGGAAATCGAGCTGGACCGGGCCATCATCATGGCCTTCACCGGCGATCCCGCCGAGGCCCTGCAACAGATCGCCAAACTGGCTGAAGCCAGCCCGCGCCAGCCGCGACCCTGGATGATTCTGGCCATGCTGGCCGTCCAGCAGGGCGCGGAAGAGGAAATCAACCAGGCCCTGGCCGGGCTGACCCGCCTGCGCGCCGAGCACCCGGATCTGGCCCTGATCCTCGCCCATATCGAAACCCTGCGCGGTAACTTCAGCGAGGCGCGCAACCACCTGGAAACCGCCCTGGTCCGCAGCCGCGATCCCTTGCGGCTGCTCGAGAGCCTGCTGCGCTTGGATACGCTCGAACGCAAGCGGGATCTGGCGGAGGAACGGGCTCAGCAAATCGTGCGCCTCCAGCACAATCATGCCCTGGCCAACTATATCCTCGGCTCGATTCATTACAGCCGGCACGAATACGGCCTGGCGGAACAGGCCTACCGGGCCAGCCTCGAAACCCGGCGCGCCCTCGAACCGCTGAACGATCTGGCCTGGCTGCTCCAGAAGCGCAAGGCGTATGAAGAGGCCGACGGCCTGATCCGCGAAGCCCTGGACCGCAACCCGCGCTTCCCCCTCGCCTGGGGCACCTATGCCGCCATTCAACGCGGCCAGGACCGCTTGCTCGAAGCCGAAGAATCCATCCAGCAGGCCCTGACCCTCGCCCCGGAACACCCGCCCTTCATCCTCGCCCTGGCCGAAATCTACGCCGATACCGACCGCCCCGAGCAGGCCCTGGGTCTCGCCACCTCCGTCCGCGATATCGTGGATACCTATGACCCCGAACTCGGCGAGGCCGTCCGGTCACTCATCCACCGCCTGCGCGGCTATTGATCTCCGATCACTTGTTTGAGAGCACTGGCGTCAGGGTTCGTACCACAGAAAGATTCGATATTCTTTTCGTGTCTTTCGTGTGTTTCGTTTTTAAATGAATTCCCGGGCATCTACGCTGTCCCCACGCCGACTCACCGGCCTAATCCGCCAGGCCGTGCCGGCGCGGTTTTTCGGGGCGGCCGAAGCGCCGGTTCTTGAGGATGCGCCAGAGGGAGCCCAGGACCGAGCGCACGTTCTTGAACTTGAACGCCGTCGGCATGCCCTCGACCCGGTCATAGTTGAAGACCTTGACTTCGAGGAAACTCGTGCCGGGTTCGCTCAGCACCGCGCAGAGCAGTTCGGCCTGATAGCCCAGGCCGTAGGTTTCCGTGCGATGGCGCAGGACATTCGCGCGCCGGTGAATGACGAACCCGTTGAAGTACTTGATATTGTGGCCACTGATGACGCGCACCAGCCAGGCGAAGACAATCGAGATGGCCCGGCGGGCAAACCCGCGGTGGTCGCCGTTGAACCGCAGGTCGAAGAGCCGGGTGTCGAAGTAGGGAATGATCACGTCGGCCTTGCCGATCAGGTTGAAAACCCGCCGGAGGGCTTCGACGGGTCCGGCGTTATCGCCGAAGACAACGATGAAATACTCGCCGACGCCGCGGGCGGCCGCATCAAAGTAGTTGATGCCGATGCCCGTGTTGCGTTCGCGATTGACCAGCGTGAATGGGCCCTCGAGGCCGTGGGCGGCGATATACTCCGCCACGACCGCGCCGGTCCGGTCGGTCGAGGCGTCGTTGTAGACCAGCACCTCGTAGCGCAGCGCGAAGCCGGCCAGCGCCTCGCGAATCGTATCCAGCGTGCGCGCGACGAGCTTCTCCTCGTTGTAGCACGGCACGTAAACCGTCAGATCCATTTCATTTTTTGCTTGCACGCGGACTCCTTGGCCAGTCAAGCTACCGCCAATTGATCATGAAGCTGCAAACTATAATCAACTGGCCGGGTGTGGCAACCCTTAGATGAAACGCAACAGAACAGGAATATGAAATGACCCCCTGCGCCCTGTGCGCCGCCCCGGCGCAAACCCTGATTGATTTCGGCCCGCAGCCGATTTGCAATCGCTTTCCCAAAGCCCGCGGCGCCGCCGAGGAATACTATCCACTGGTCCTGGGCCAGTGCGGCGCCTGCGGCCTGCTGCAACTCCTCGATCCGCCGCCGCCCGCGGTCCTGAAACCCCGGGTGGACTGGA
>JAIPIQ010000195.1 GCA_021734645.1 Fidelibacterota bacterium
CCCGCCCACCATGATGGATAAGGTCGCCTCCCCGGCGCCGCGCTCGCCGCCGGACACCGGCGCGTCCAGCGCGGCGCCGCCGCGCTCCGTGGCCGCCGCGGCGATCCGCACCGCAAATTCCGGCGTCGAGGTCGTAATGTCAATCAGGCGCGGGCCCGGGCGCATGGCCGCCAGGATCCCGTCCGATCCGAAATAGACTTCCTCGACGTCCCGGGGCGTGCCGATCATGGTGATGACAACCTCGGACTGCGCCGCCAGGCCGCCGGGCGTAGCTTCCCAGAGCGCGCCGCGCTCGAGCAACTCCCGCGCCTTCGACGCGGTGCGGGTGAAGACCCGCACCGCATGACCCGCCGCCAGCAAATGCCCAGCCATGTGCCGACCCATGACCCCCAGCCCGATGAAACCCACGTTGCTTTTCATGACACACTGGATACTACAACCGCCCGGACGCCGCAATGGCTTTGCGCGCGGCGCGCACCTGTCTGTTGCTCCCGTGGCATGGGCATCTTGCCCATGAAACACGGGCTGGAAGCCCGTGCCACGCTCAGCATCCATTGAAATCCACCCAAATGAGCCTTGCTGCCGCCGCGCGCTCTGCCCGTTTCTCCCAAACGCTCGCCAGCGCGGCCCCGGACCGCTAGAGTCCCCCAAAATGAAAATTACCGATTTCGATTACGAATTGCCGCCGGAGCTGATCGCCCAGACCCCCGCGCCCGAGCGCACCGGCGCCCGCATGCTGGTGGTCGAACGCGCCACGGGCAAGCTGCACCTCGAGACTCTCGTGAGCGACTTGCCCGCCTGGCTGCGCGCCGGCGACCGGCTGGTCGTCAACGACACCCGCGTGATTCCGGCGCGGCTCCTGGGGCGCCGCGCCGAAACCGGCGGCCAGGTCGAATTGCTCTTCAGCGAGCCCGTGGGACCGCATTGCTGGGCCGCCCTGGCCCGGCCGGCCCGCCGCCTGCGCCCCGGGGCCCGCATCCGGATTCCCGGCGCCGACTACGAGCTGGAGGTCGCCACCCAGGGCCTCGGCGGCCGGATCGAAGTGCGCGTACCGCCCGATCGCGACTGGCTGGCGGAGCTCGAACGCCTGGGCCGCGCCCCCTTGCCGCCCTATATCCACCGCGACCTGCACGAACCCGAAGCCCCGGCCGGCCGCGACCGCTACCAGACCGTCTTCGCGGCCCAGCCCGGCGCCGTGGCCGCGCCGACTGCCGGCCTGCACTTCACCCCCCAACTCCTCGCCCAGCTCGCCGCCAGCGGCGTTCCCCACACCACCCTGACCCTCCACGTCGGCCTCGGCACCTTCCGCCCCATTACCGCGGATGACCCCCGCGAACACGAAATGGAATCCGAGCGCTACGACCTTTCGGCGACCGCCGTCACCGAGATCCAGGCCACCCGCGCCGCCGGCGGACGGATCGTCGCCGTCGGCACCACCAGCACCCGGACCCTCGAAACCGCCGCCCGCTGCCGCAACGGCCTCGCCCCCGGCCCCGGCCGCTCGAATCTTTTCATCTATCCGCCCTTCGAGTTCCGCCTCGTGGACGCCCTCTTGACCAACTTCCACCTGCCGCGCTCGACCCTGCTCATGCTCGTGGCCGCCTTCGCCGGCCGCGACCTGATCCTCGCCGCCTATCGCCAGGCCGTCGCCGCACGCTTCCGCTTCTACAGCTATGGCGACTGCATGCTGATCCTCTGATTGCGAGCCGCTTGCGCTCTGAGCGGCAAATGCCGCGCTTGACGGACGATCAGGCAACTGGGTAGCCTGCCAGCGAAGATAAAGGACACGCATAAATATATTTGACAAATGGGCTATGTTTTGCAGAATGGGGGTGAAGATTGGAGGTGGTTATGACGATAGCGCGGCGGAAGTTGGTGTATGAGAGCGAGGTGGGGGTGTACCATGTGGTCGTACGCTGCGTCCGCCGGGCGTTTCTGTGTGGGGCGGACGCGTACAGCGGAGTGAACTACGATCATCGCAAGGAGTGGATTCGGGGGCGGCTGGCGCATTTGTCAGAAGCGTTTGCTATGGATGTACTTACGTATTCGGTCATGAGCAATCACCTGCATGTGGTCTTGCGGACGCGGCCGGATGTAGTGCAGGGCTGGGGCACGGAAGAAGTGGCGCAGCGGTGGTTGTCGGTCTATACGCCGAAGCATGAGAGCCCGGAGGGCGTACGCTACGAGGTGACGGAGGGGGATGTGGAACGGAAATTGTCGAATCCGCTGCGGCTGAGTGAGTTGCGGAGTCGGTTGGGGAGTCTGAGTTGGTTCATGAAGGCGCTGAACGAGCATATCTCCCGGCGGGCGAATAAGGAGGATGGGGTCAAGGGGCGGTTTTGGGAGTCACGTTTCAAGTGCCAGCGGCTCGAGGATGAGGGGGCGATCCTAGCCTGTATGTGCTATGTGGATTTGAATCCGGTGCGTTCGCGGTTGGCGGAGTCGCTGGAGGATTCGGAGTTCACGGGCGCGTATGACCGGATCATGGCGCGGAAGGCGGCGGAGCGGGCCCAGGCGCTGGAATGCGCAGTGGCGCCGATCAGCGCGCAGCAGTTGGCGGGGGAGAAGCGGGAGATTGAGCGGGCGCTGGATCGGGAGAAGTTATTATGTTCGCTGGACGAGGGGCGGCGGCCCTTTGCGTATTATGGGACAATGGATTATCTGAGGCTCTTGGATGCCACAGGGCGAGCGTTGCGGCTGGATAAGCCGGGACGGATTGGCGATGAGGTCCGTCCGCTGCTGGAATCGCTGGATCTGGATGCGGACGAGTGGTTGGAAACGGTGCGCAAGTATGGCAAGCGGTTCGGGTTGGTGGCCGGCACGGTCGAGCATATGCGGGAGGCGGCCCAATGTCTCGGCCAGCGCTGGCTGAAAGGCTGCCGTAGCGCCGCGGTGGCATTCCGAAGACCGCCGACATCGGTCCCGGCCTGAGGCCGAATAGCCTGGTAACCCGATAGCTACAGTCGGGGTGTGCCTTCAGCCGAACCCCGAAGGTCAAACGGGGCGAAACGCGCATGCTTGGTCGCTCCGTCGCGCAGCCAATATCATCCTCCATCTGGAAGTTGGCACGCTTTGGGCATCTTGCAAGTGCGGAGGGCCGCCACTCATCGTGATAGTTATATAATATGCGTGTCCTTATATCCCTGTGATAGTTATATAATATGCGTGTCCTCATATCTCTCATATCTCGTGTCCTCATATCTCTTTCCTCCGGACGAACAGAAAAAAATCGGCCCGCGGTGGGGACCGCGGGCCGGGTGTTTGGGCGGGGCGCGGGAGGTTGCGCCCCGGCGGTGAGGGTGGGTTTATTCGGCGGCTTCGTCAGCGGGGGGGCGGGGGCGCCGGGGGCGGCGCGGGCGCTCGGGCTTGGGCTCATCGTCATTGGCGGGCGGATCCTCCCGGTTCCAGCGGCCCTTGGCAGCGGCATGGGCCATTTCGCGCATTTTCTGGGCGCGTTCCTCGCCGATGGCGGCGCGGGCCTGGAGCATGCCGCGCACGCGGTGCTTGCGCAGAGCCAGTTCGGCCTTGCTGACGGCTTCGACGGCCTGCATCAGGTCGGCTTCGGCGGCATCGCGGTCGCGCATGAGTTCACGCAGGTCGAGGCGGGCCTCCTCGACGGCGGCTTCCAGCTTGACGGTGCGTTTTTCGTGCTGGAGCTTTTGTTTGCGCCATTCTTTGATCTCTTCGGGTGTGATGCCGAGTTTTTCGGCCAGTTCGGGGTTATCGAGCAGGCGTTCGAGCCAGGGGGGGGTGTGGGGGCCGGGTCCGCCGGGACCGCGCTCGGCCTGTTCCATTCCGGGGCGGCGGGGGCCCTTTTCGCCGCCTTGACGTGGGCCTCGGGCCTCGGGCGCTTGGGCATGAACCGCGGAGACGCCCAACAGGGCGGTCATGACGATCAGGGTAAGTGAATATGTCTTCATACGAATTCCTTTCCTTCTTTCCGGCGGGGGGTTGATCTCCGCCTCTGTTGCAGAGAACGGCGCGCGGGGCTGAATATTGTCTACTGAGGCGCTTGCAAAACCTCCTGTTCATCGGTCGGGACAGAGCCCGACCCTCCAGAAATCAGTTCAAGACACGCGAGTTTCAAATGGAGGGACGACCTCCGTGTCGTCCGCTGGAGGCAAGAGCCTCTCCTGGCGGATTCAGGCGCGCCAGCGTTCCCAGCAGTCTTCGAGTTCGGGAGCTTGGAGGGTGCGGGCGCGATTGAGGATATAGAGATGAATACCGGGCGCGCCGCGGGCGAGCAGTTCATCAATCTGCTGCACGGTCCAGTGCACGCCCACGGCCTCGGCCCAGGGGCCGGTACCGCCGGCGGCGGTCATGGCCTCGCGCAGGGCGGCGGGGAAGGACGCGCGGGTCAGTTGCAGCATGCGTTCGACCTGGGGCAGGGAGAAGGGGGGCAGGAGGCCGGGGAGGATGGGTTGGGTGATGCCGGCGGCGCGGCAGCGGGCCACGAAGTCGAAGTAGACCTGGTTGTCGTAGAATACCTGGGTGGTGACGAATTGGGCGCCGGCGTCGAGTTTGCGTTTCAGGTGGGCGATATCGGCGGCGGGGGATGGGGCTTCGGGATGTCCTTCGGGGTAGCCGGCCACGCCGAGACAGGTATCGGGGAGGCATTCCCGCAGCAGGGCGACCAGTTCGCCGGCATGGGCGAGGCCGGCGGGCGTCGGCTGGAACCGGGTGGCGCCCTGGGGCGGGTCGCCCCGCAGGGCCATGACATTCCGCAGGCCCTCGGCGGTATAGCAGGCCGCGAGGGTCTCGAGTTCCGCCCGCGTGTGCCCGACGCAAGTCAGATGGGCCATGATCGGGCCGAAACCCATGCGCCGCAACAGGCGGCAGACGTCCAGGGTCAGTTCCCGCGTGGTGCCGCCCGCCCCATAGGTCACGGTTACGAAATCTGGCCGGATGGACCGCATGCGCTCGATCGAGCTGCCCAGTACCCCGAAGCCCAGATGATCGCGGGGCGGGAAGAATTCGAGGGAAAGCAGAGGGTGGCGGGTCTGTGCCAGCAAATCGCAGACTGTTGCGTCCGGCGCCTTCATGGAACCCAGCCGATGTTGTAGTAGAAGATCACGGCCACGAGAAAACCGATGATCAGTCCGAAGAATACCTCGAGGGGGGTATGGCCCAGCAATTCCTTGAGTTTGCCGTGTGGCAGTTGGTGTTCGACGAACAGGTCGGCCACGATTTGATTTAACAGGCGGGCCTGCAAGCCCGCGGCATGCCGCACGGTCTGGGCGTCGAACATCACGACCACCGCAAAGGCGGCGGCCACAGCGAAGAGCGGGCTTTGGGTGCCGCTGGTCAGGCCCACGGCGGTGGCCAGAGCCGTGGCCATGGCCGAATGGGCGCTGGGCATGCCGCCGGTGCTGACCCAATAGCGGAAGTCCACTTGACGGGTTTTGACCAGATGGGTCAGCATTTTGGCGAATTGCGCCACGAACCAAGCCAGAAAAGCCGACCAGAAGGTCACGTTTTGATACCAAAGCAATTGCGTTTCCATAAGCTTGGTATATGTACCCGTTGGGGGGGGTAACCGCAAGGCAGAAAGCCTCGCGGAAAAAAAAGCGCAAAAAAGGGGTTGATTTGGGCGGCGCGATATCGTATCCATGCGCGTTCATGGTGCGCTCGAACAATGGGGCGGGCTGGAGAAGGATAAAAAGGTTATGGCAGTAAAAATCAGATTACGGCGGATGGGTCGGAAGAATACTCCGTTTTACCGGGTGATTGTCGCCGATGCACGCAGTCCGATCACGGGCCG
>JAIPIQ010000196.1 GCA_021734645.1 Fidelibacterota bacterium
CAAGAGATTCGAGTGTAAGAGTACGTGTACGAGTACGGATCTCTTCCCTCATCCTGCGCCTCCTCGCGCCAATCCCCGCGAAGCACCGTCGGCGGGATCTGCGATTCAGGGCGGGCGGTGATGAGCGGCCAGAGAGTGCCTTTCACTTACTCTTACACCTACTCCTACACGCCGACCTCTTCATTCATTCGGCAGTATGTACAGTAAAGAATCCCCCAGGAAACCCGGAAGGACCTTGCACTCTCTCCATCTCCGATCCCCCGCGGAGCGGAGCGTAGGCCAACAACAGCACAACGGTCTGGTCCCGCTGCGCTTGGCCTGGCAGGGCACGAACAAGTCACCCGCCTCAGTCACCATTCTTGAACGCACGCTCCGGCTCACAGACCCAGTCGGCATGCCGCGGCGAAGACCGGAGGCGGCTCCGCCGGGATAGGCGATGGGACGAGTGCGATTAGGATTAGTGATGGTAACGCTCGTGTCCTGCGCCCATCGGGGACCCAGCAGTGGAGTTCCCCAAGCTTTGTCGTGAGCTTTGTCGGTCCGGCAGGGATTTCTCACGGAGGAACGGGGAGGCAGTGATCAGTTTCCAGTGATCAGTGATCGGTGGGCACTTACCCGCCACCCTTGCTCGGATACGCTTACGCGATTTCCTTCCACCGCCAGCGGCAACGTGACCGACGGCAAGGAAGTTTCTACCACGGAGGCACGGAGGACACGGAGAGGAGGCGGAAGAACGTCGAACATCGAATTCAGCATGATAGGGCGGCTTCCCAGGCCGCGAGCTGGGCCACGTCCTTATCGCCGCGGCCGGACAGGTTGACGAGCAGCAGGTCGTTTTTTTTCCAGGGGCGCGCGGGTTGGAAGAGGTAGGCAATGGCATGGGCGCTTTCGAGGGCGGCCAGCAGTCCTTCGAGTTCAGCCAGGCGGCGCAGGGCACGCACGGCCTGCCGGTCGGTGACATGGGCATATTCGGCGCGCCCCAGGTCGCGGAGCCAGGCATGTTCGGGGCCCACGGCGGCATAATCGAGCCCGGCGCTGACGGAGTGCGTCAGGCGGATTTGACCCTGGGCGTCCTGGAGCACATAGGTTTTGGTGCCCTGCAGGACACCCAGGCGCCCTCCGGCGAAGCGGGCGGCATGCTGTCCGCCGGCAATGCCCCGTCCCCCGGCCTCGACGCCGATGAAACGCACGTCGGGATCATTGCGAAAGGGGTGGAAAAGTCCGATGGCATTGCTGCCGCCGCCCACGCAGGCCACCAGGGCGCTGGGCAGGCGGCCGGTGAGCTGCCGGCACTGGCGCCGGGCCTCGCGCCCGATCACGCTCTGGAAATCGCGCACGAGCATGGGATAGGGGTGGGCGCCCAGGGCGGAGCCCAGCACGTAGTAGGTGTGCCCGACGTTGGTCACCCAGTCGCGCATGGCCTCGCTGATGGCTTCCTTCAGCGTCTGTTGGCCGGCGGTGACGGGCGTGACCGTCGCCCCCAGGTATTGCATGCGAAACACGTTCAGGGCCTGGCGTTCCATGTCCACCGCGCCCATGTAGATCGTGCATTCCAGGCCCAGCAGGGCGGCCACCGTGGCCGTCGCCACGCCATGTTGCCCCGCCCCCGTCTCGGCAATCAAGCGCCGCTTGCCCATCCGCCGCGCCAGCAGGGCCTGCCCCAGGGCATTGTTGATCTTGTGCGCGCCCGTGTGGCACAGATCTTCGCGCTTGAGCAACACCCGCGCGCCCACCGCCGCGCTCAGCCGCGGCGCTTCCGTCAGGGGCGTCGGCCGCCCGACGTAATTCGGCAGCAAGTCGTCGAGCTCGCGCCCGTAGCCCGGATCACGCCGGGCGGCCGCATAGGCCGCCTCGAGCTCGGCCAGCGGCGCCATGAGCGTCTCCGGCACGTAGCGCCCGCCATACGGGCCGAAGTAGCCGGCGGCATCCGGCGCCCGGGGCACCCGCGGGGTGGCCCGGCTCATGACGCCTGCTCCGCGTCCCGGCGCTGGTGTTTGAGGTAGGCCTGGATAAACCGCTCAAGGTCGCCATCGAGCACCGCCTGCACATTGCCGGTCTCCGTATCGGTGCGATGGTCCTTGGCCATGGTATAGGGCTGGAGCACATAGGACCGGATCTGGCTGCCCCAGGCGATCTCGCCCTTGGCCCCGTAAAACCGCTCGAGATCCTTGCGCTTGAGATCCTGTTCGTATTCGTAGATGCGCGCGCGCAGCATGTGCATCGCCTTGTCCCGGTTCTTGTGCTGCGAGCGCTCAGCCTGGCACTGCACGACGATCCCCGTGGGCAGGTGCGTCAACCGAATGGCGCTGTCGGTCTTGTTGACATGCTGCCCGCCCGCGCCGCCGCTGCGGTAGGTGTCCACCCGCAGATCTTCGTCGCGAATCTCGACCTCGATGTCGTCGTCCACTTCCGCGACCACATCCAGGGAGGCAAACGAGGTGTGGCGGCGCTTGTTGGCATCAAAGGGACTGATGCGCACCAGGCGATGCACCCCGCGTTCGGCCTTGAGGTATCCGTACGCATAGGGCCCGCTCACCAGCAGCGAGACGCTCTTCATGCCGGCTTCCTCGCCGGGCTGGCAATCCAGCACGCTCAACTCGAATCCCTGGCGCTCGGCGAACCGGTGATACATGCGGAAGAGCATCTCCGTCCAATCGCAGGACTCCGTGCCGCCCGCGCCGGCATGCAGCGTCAGGTACGCATTGTTGGCATCAAAACGGCCGTTGAGCAGGGTTCGGACTTCAATGGTCGCGCGCAAGGCCTCGAGGGCCGTCAGCTCCCGCTCCGCCTCCGCCGCCGCCGCCGCGCCCTGGGCCGGATCGGGCTCCTCGGCCGCCAGCTCAAAAAGCACCTCGAGATCATCCAGTCGCCGGGCCGCCTCCTTCAACGGCTGCAAGACCCCCCGCAAGGCATTCGTTTCGTTGATCAGCGCCCGGGCCCGGGCCGGATTGTTCCAAAACTCCGGATCCGCCGCCTGGCGCTCCAATTCCTGTAAACGTTGGTCCTTGACGGCATAGTCAAAGATAACCTCGCATTTCCGCGAGGTGGCCCCGGGTCGCTTCCAGCCGGGTTCGCAAGTCGTTGTCCATCGGTCTCTCCGTTGATTCCCAAAAAAACAGGTTACCCGCCCCCGCGCCGCCCGTCCAGCGCGAAAGTGATCCGTGGACAGCAGCCCTAACCCCTAACGCCTACCCCTATTCCTTGAGGGGCAACAGGATTTCGTTGCGGCGGCGGAACCAGAGGGTGAACGGCGGATTGTAGCGCGCCCAGATGGGCGCGGCGCCAGACGGCGTCCAGCCCCGGTCCGCGACCCACGCTTCGAGCCGGGCCAGGTGCCGCCGGTAGGCGCGCCGGGTCCAGAGGCCGCTGTAGCGGATGACCGCCAGGCGGCGGCCCGGAATCGCGCGCAGGCGCACAGCCGGATCGCGGGGCTGGGGCAACGACTCGAGGGTCTGGCTCGCGGGCATCATGAACTGCACGGCCCAATCATCTCCCGCAGCCGTCTGACTGACGGGGGCGGTCATGGGAATGCGCGTCGGCGCGGCCGTCTGACTGACGGGCGCGGTCATGGGGATTTCGGTCGGTCCCGTGTTGTGGCCGGTAATGTAACGGTACAGCGGACGGAAGGCCCGATTCCCGGCCCCGGTCAGACTGCCGCTGACGACCACTTCCGCCACCACCTGCGGCGCATAGTCCCGCAGCTCGAAAGCGCCTTCGGTCAGCACCACCTCGTACTTGGCCTCTTCAAGCGCCCCGGCCGTCCCGCCCCAAAACACCACCAGCAATCCCATGGCGCCCCCCCAGCCCGTTCGCATTCTCCTCATCCGGTTCATGTTTCCACCTTCGCGCATTTTCCGCGTTTGTCAACGACCAAGCCGGAGGGAGGGGGGCGCAAACGCTGCCTAACACAGGGCAGTGAATCGTGATTGCGCCCGAGGGAGGGAGAGCCGGAGTGACCAGTGATCAGTTGGGCTTCAGATCGTGCGGCGTTCGCCGCGCGCTCTGATTTTTCGGGGGTGTTTCGCGGGGCTTGGCGCGAGGGCGCGCCGGATGCGCGAAGATATCCGTACTCGTACACGTGCTCGTACACTCGAATCTCTTGGAAGGGGCGGGATGTTGGTTCTGCTCTTGAGCGATTCCTCGGATGGGTTGCGATGGAAGGCCCGTCAAGGCAACCGGGCGCTGCGTTTGCTTTGCAGGCGGGCATTGAGTTCGTCCACGGTGGTTTCGGGGACCACCAGTTTGCCGAAGCCGCGGCCGGGTTTGATTTGGGGCGTCAGGCTGCCATGATAATCGGTCCCGCCGGTGGCCAGCAGTTGAAAGTCGCGGGTCAGGCGGCGATACTGCCGCACCTGGTTGGGGCTGTGCTCGGCATAGTGGACTTCGAGGCCCTCGAGGCCCATGACCGTCAGGCGCGCCACGAGATCCCGCAGGTCCACGGCGTTCAGTTCGAGGGTGGCGGGATGGGCCAGGACGGGCACGCCGCCCGCGTCGCGGATCAAGGCCAGGCTGTCCTCCGGGGAGAGCCGACGGCGGTCCGCATAGGCCGGCTTGCCCCGCGCCAGGTACAAATCAAAGGCTTCTTCCTTGCCGCGCACGTAGCCGCGGTCAATCAGGGCCTGGGCGAAATGCGGGCGGCCCACCACGTCCTCCCCGGCATGCGCGCGGACTTCCTCCCAGGTCAGGGTCAGGCCCAGTCGGCGTAATTTCTCGAGGATTTCGCGGTTGCGGGCTTCGCGGCCGCCCCGCAGCCAGGCCAGTTGCTGCTCGAGGCGCGCATCGTCGGAATCAAAGCCGTAGCCGAGAATATGCATGGTGCCCACCGGGAAATCGGCGCTGATTTCCACGCCGGACCAGGCGCGCAAATTGGCGGTGGCGGCGGCGGCAAGAAAGCGGGGTACCCCGGCGGTGGTATCGTGATCCGTCAGGGCCAGGGCGGTCACGCCGGCGGCCTGGGCGGTGGCGACGAGTTCCTCGGGGGTCAGGGTGCCATCGGAGAAGGTTGAATGGGTATGCAAATCAATCATGGCGAACTCCGGGGGCGGTTTGGTGGGCGGGGCGGGCCAGTTCCCCGGCCAGTCCCAGCAGGGCGCCCAGGGTGCAGAGAGCGAGGATCCCGGCCACCTGGAACAAGGATTGATGAAACCAGGCGATGCCAAGGATCAGGGCGGGGGCAGTGACGGCCAGGGGCCAGAGCGCGCGGAACCGGCGCTGGGCCAGGGCGAACATCAACAGCACCTGCACGAGGCCGGTGGGCGCCATGGCGAGTGCCAGCAGCCGGACCAGTTGCTGCTGCAGGGCGGTGGGCGCCCGGTCGCCGAAGAGCAGCCACAGGGGACCCGTCGGCCAGATCAGGCACAGGGCCACCAGGGCGGCAATCATCAGCCCGGCCAGCGCCAGCGCCTGGAACAGCATGGCGCGATGGGCGGGCGCGGCGGCGGCATCGGCGGTCACCTGGGGAAACAGGGCGAGCACGATCGGCTGCGACAGGAACACCAGTGTCCGCGCCACGGTGGCGGCGCGGGCATAGGGACCGAAGTCCGCAGCCTGGGCGAAGAACATTTTAACCAGGATCACATCGGCATTCATGAGCAGGCCGAAGGCCAGGAGCGCGACCAGGGTGGCGCCGAAATAGTGGTCCGGGTTGGTGGCGTGCGGCGGGGCGCCGGTCGGCGGCGGGGCGCCCACCGGGTTCGTACGCCGGATCACGGCGGCGGCCACAACCAGAGCGGCGAGGACGCCGGCGCCCTGGGC
>JAIPIQ010000197.1 GCA_021734645.1 Fidelibacterota bacterium
GCATGATCGAGCAAGAAATGGCCGGCTGGATGCGACGGACATATCGCCGGGGCCTGACCACGCTCTCGGGCGGCAATCTCAGCGTGCGCGCCGGCGATACCGTCTTGATCACGGCCTCCGGCCGCGACAAAGCCCGTTTGCGGGCGGCGGATATCGTGCGGATCCACCTGGCCAACGGGCGCCCCCTCGAGGCCACCGCGCCGCCGCCCAGCATTGAAACGGGGATGCACCTGGCGTTGTATCGCGCCCAGCCGACGCTCGGCGCGATCCTCCATGCCCATCCGCCCTGGCTGTCCGTGTTCTGCGTCACGGGCCGCCCGGTCAATACGGACCTGTTGACGGAAAGCCGCGACATCGTCGGCTCCTGCGGTGTGGTGCCGCGCGCGGCCTGCGGCAGTCCGGAGCTCGCGGCCGCCGTGGTGGCCGCCGCGGCCCAGGGCCACAACGCCCTGGTGCTGGCGGGCCACGGCGCGCTCGCCCTGGGCCGGGACGCGCGGCAAGCCTATAATCGCCTCGAAGTCCTGGAACAGACGGCCCAGGCCCAGCTCTTTGCGTCGGGAAATCAGCCATGATTTTCCCGACCATAGACTTCGCGGTTTTCTTCGCGGTGGTTTTCGGCGTAAGCTGGCTGTTGCTGCGCCGCCCGCGGGCTTGGAAAATCTTCATCCTGCTGGCCAGCTATTTCTTCTACGGGTATTGGGACTGGCGCTTCATCGGGCTGATCGCGGGGGCCAGCGTTGTCAATCATCTGGCGGCGGTGGGCATGCACCGCAGCCGGAATCCCCATGTGCGCCGGACCCTGCTGGTGCTGGCCTGCGTCTTCAACCTCGGCAGCATCGGCTTCTTCAAGTACGCGCGTTTCCTGGCCGAGCAGGCCATGCTCCTGTGTCACCTGCTCGGACTGCCCCTGGATTTCTGGCTGCCCGTACTCGATTACCTGGGCCAGGTCATCCTGCCCGTGGGCATCTCGTTCTTCACCTTCCAGGCCCTGAGCTACGTGATTGACGTCTACCGGCGCGTGATGGAACCCGCCGACAGCCTCCTGGATTTCGCCTGCTATCTCGCGTTCTTCCCGCAACTCGTCGCCGGCCCCATCGTCCGCGCCGTGGACCTCCTGCCCCAGGTGAGCCGCCCCCAATGGCCCGCCGCCATTGACCTCTCCCGCGCCGGCAGCCTGATCCTCGGCGGCCTCTTCAAAAAAATCGTCATCGCCAATTTCCTGGCCGCGGCCATTGTGGATCCGGTTTTTGCCCGGCCGGATGCCTATGGCGCCTGGGATACCCTGTGGGCCGTCTATGGCTATGCCATCCAGATTTACTGCGACTTCTCGGCCTACTCGGATATTGCCATCGGCTTGTGCCTGTTGCTCGGCTTCAAAATCCCCTTGAATTTCGATGCCCCATACCTGGCGGGCAGTATCCAGGACTTCTGGCGGCGCTGGCATATTTCCCTGTCGTCCTTCCTGCGCGACTATTTGTATATCCCCATGGGCGGCTCGCGGGGCCGTTCCGGGCGCACCTACCGCAATTTGCTGGTTACGTTTCTGCTGGGGGGGCTCTGGCATGGGGCCGGCTGGACGTTTATCGCCTGGGGCGCGCTGCACGGCATCTACCTCAGCCTCGAGCGGGCGCTGGGCTGGGGGCAGGACCGGCCGGATGCGGCGTGGGGCGGTCGGATTCTGCGGCGGGTGGTCGTCTGGCACCTGGTCTGTCTGTCCTGGCTCTTCTTCCGCGGCCAGTCCTTCGGCCATGCGCTGGATATGCTGCGCGCCCTGGGCCAATGGAGCGCGCCGGTCCAGCGCGCAACCCCGCTGGTGCTGGTCATCGCCGCCATCGGCTACCTGTCCCAGTTGCTTGATGGCGAACGCGCCGCCCGCCTCTGGCAGGCCGTCAGCCGCCTGCCGGCCTGGGCCCAGGGCGCGCTCGCGGCGGTCGGCTTGACGATCATCCTCGGGCTGGGCCCCAAGGGCGTCGCCGCCTTCATCTACTTCCAGTTCTAAACCGGGATTGCCCCGCCGCCCCCCACTGCGCTATACTCAATCGCCCATGCAGATTTATTTTCAATGTCCCCATTGCGAAACGCGCCTCGAGATCGAGGCCGTGGCGGCCGAGCAGCGCCTGGCTTGTCCGGGTTGCGGCAATGTCATTCGGGTGCCCCGGCGGGCTGTCGGTCCGGGCATGACCGTCGGGGGCTTCCGCATTCTCGAGTTGGTCGGCCAGGGCGGCATGGGTCTGGTCTATCGCGCCCGGCAACTGGCCATGGAGCGGGAAGTGGCGCTCAAGATTCTGCCGCCGCACCTCACCCAGCGCCCGTCCATCCTCGAGCGCTTCCTGAATGAAGTCCGGGTGGCCGCGCGCCTGGATCATCCCCATATTGTCACGGCCCATGCCGCCGGCGAGGACGAAGGGGTGTACTACCTGGCCATGTCCTTCGTCCAGGGCGAGACCCTCGAACGCATCCTCAAGCGTGATGGAGCGCGCCCGGAGCCCGAAGCGCTGCGCATCATTGCCGAGGTGGTGGCCGCCCTGCGGTACGCCTGGCAGGAGCACCGCCTGATCCACCGGGATATCAAGCCCGCCAATATCATGCTCGACCGCTGGAACCGGGCCTTGCTGATGGATATGGGCCTGTCCAAGAGCCTGGCGGTCGCCCATGGGTTGACGGTGCGCCGCCCCGTGATGGGCTCGCCCCATTACATGAGCCCCGAGCAGGCCCGGGGCCAGCCGGTCACCGACGTGCAATCGGATATGTATGCGCTGGGCGCCACGCTCTATCATCTCGTGACCGGCCAGATTCCGTTCGGCGACAGCCCGGCGGTCAAAGTCCTGCAACGGCAGATCAATGAAGCCCTGCCGGATCCCCGCGATTACCAACCCGCACTCTCGAAGCCCACGGTCAAGTTGCTGGCCATGCTCTTGCAGAAAAATCCGGCGCGGCGCCCCCTCTCGTGGGATCATCTGGCCGCGGATCTGGTCCGGGTCCGCCACGGCCACCCCCCCACGGGCCGACCCCTCGCCGGCGCGCAACCCAGCATCTACGAAGTGCCCGGCGCACGCCCCGAACAGGAGAACGACGCCCCCCGCCTGACCCGCGCCACCCGCAACGGCGCCTCGTCCCGTCGGCGCCTGCTCCGACTGGCCCTCAGCTCCGCGGTCATGATCTGGCTGCTGCACCTGATCTGGCAATGGACCGTCCACGGCCCGCGCCCCATGCCCCCCGAACCCAGCCTGGCCACCGCCCTGCCCAATCCCGCCCCGGCGCCGGCACCTGACCTACCCCCGAATCCGACCCCGCCGCTTCCGGCGCCCGCGGCGCCAACGGTCGCCCTCGCTCCCGAACCGCCCCCCGCTGTAAATCCGCCGGATCCCGCGGCCCCGACGGGGATGACCGGCTTTCAGGAATGGGACGAACCGATTGACCGGTATGATCAAGGGGAATGGTTCGAGAACGAGCCCCTGGAAACCTGGGCCACCGCCGCGCCCGACCCCGCCCCCCCGCCTGCGCTGCCGCCACCTACGGAAGATGATTTGCGCCCGGATGAATACCCCCTCGACCTGCGGAGGCAATATGAAGAAGATCCAAGGCATCCTGATCCGTAAAGCGCATACCCTGGTCACTATGGAAGACGGGGCCCGGCCCCTGCACGGCGTGGACCTCCTGGCCCTCGATGGCCGGATCACCGCCATCGGCCCGGATCTCGAACCGCCGCCGGAGGCCGAAATCCGCGTGCTCGATGCGTCCCGCTGTGTGGTCTATCCAGGCTTCATCAGCACCCACCATCATCTCTGCCAGACCCTGACCCGCAACATTCCCCGCGTCCACAACGCCAAGCTTTTCGATTGGCTGGTGGACCTCTATGAAGTCTGGCGCGGTCTCGATCCCGAGGCCATCCAGATCAGTACCCAGGTGGGCCTGGGAGAACTGCTGCTCTCCGGCTGCACCACCAGCACCGACCACCTCTACCTCAAACCCCGTTCCGCCCCGTCCGCCTGGGTGGATATTGAAATCGAGGCCGCCCGCGAACTGGGGATCCGGTTCCACCCCACCCGCGGCAGCATGAGCCTGGGCCGCTCGGATGGCGGTCTGCCGCCGGACGATGTGGTCCAAACCACCGAGGAGGTGTTGCGGGACAGCCAACGGGTACTCGAGACCTATCACAACCCCGCGCCCGATTCCCTCTGCCGCGTGGGCCTCGCCCCCTGCTCCCCCTTCTCCGTCACCACCGACCTGCTGCGCGAAAGCGCCGCCCTGGCGCGCTCCTACGGCGCCCTACTGCACACCCACCTGTGCGAAACCCGCGATGAAGAACAGTTCTGCCTGGAACGCTTCGGCCGCCGGCCGTTCGAGTATATGGAAGATCTGGGCTGGATCGGGCCGGACGTCTGGTTTGCCCACGGCATTTATTTCAACCCGGCGGAGATCGCCCGCGTGGGGGCGACGCGCACCGGGATCTGTCATTGCCCGGCCTCGAACCTGCGTCTGGGCTCCGGCATTTGTCCCGTGCCGGCCCTGCTGGCCGCGGGCGCGCGCGTGGGACTGGGCGTGGACGGCAGCGCCAGCAATGACGCCTCGAACATGGTCCGTGAAATGCAATTGACCCTGCTGATCCACCGCATCGGCACGGCGGTGGACGCCATGCCGGCCGAAACCGTCCTCCGGCTGGCCACCCGCGGCGGCGCCGAAATTCTCCAGTGGCCGGAAATCGGCCACCTCGCGCCCGGCGCCCTTGCGGATATCGCCGTCTTCAACCTCGAACGCATTGACTACGCCGGCGGCATGCACGATCCCGCCGCTGCCCTGCTCTTCTGCGGCGCGGGTCCCCGCGCCCAATGGACGATTGTCGGCGGGCGCATCCTGGTGGAAAACGGCGCCCTCACGGGCCTGGATGAGGCCCGCCTGTATCATGAAGCCAACCGAATCGCCGCCGGACTGGTCGCCGCCGCCGAAGCACAGACCGGCCGGGCGTATCTTCGACCATAAGAACAAGCGCTTCTACCAACCACAAACCGGGAGATTCAACATGCTCAGAGATCTGATTTTGAAAAACCGCAGCTACCGTCGTTTCCGCGAGACCGAAGCCATCAGCCGACGGCTGCTGGAAGAATGGGTGGACTTGGGCCGCTTGTCGGCCTCCGGCGCCAACAAGCAGCCCCTCAAGTATGCGCTCAGCGCCGACCCCCAGACCAACGCCCTGATCTTTCCCCACCTGGCCTGGGCCGGCTATCTCAAAGACTGGGGCGGTCCGGCCCCGGGCGAACGGCCCGCGGCCTACATCGTCCTGGTGAATGACACGGAAGTGGCCTCGTCCTGCGGCTGCGATCACGGCATTGCCGCCCAAAGCATTCTCCTGGGCGCGGTCGAGCAGGGCTTCGGCGGCTGCATGATCGGCTCCTTCAGCCGCGCCGGCATCCGCCAGGCCCTCAAGCTCGATGAACGCTATGTGCCCCTGCTGGTCCTGGCCCTGGGCAAACCCGCCGAACGCGTCCAACTCGAACCCGTCGGCCCGGACGGCAGCATCGAGTACTATCGCGACGCGCAGGATGTCCACCATGTGCCCAAACGCGCGCTGCCGGACGTGATCTGTCACTGAGACCGCCCCGACAGACGCCGGAGCATCTGCTGGTTGGGCCGCATGATTGCGGCGCCGTCCACTGGTTGCAGTCCAGCTTGTCCGGCGCAAAACCCGCTGGGGCCTCGTAGCCGTTGGCCCATTCCCGTTCATTGCAG
>JAIPIQ010000198.1 GCA_021734645.1 Fidelibacterota bacterium
AGGGCGGCCAAGGCGCCGATGGCGCCGACGAGGGAGAAGGGGAAGAAGGTGATCAGGGGGGTCAGGGCATTGGGGAGGAGATGGCGGAGCATGATGCGGCGGGGGGGCAGCCCCTGGGTGCGGGCGGCGTCGGCAAAGGGCACATGGCGCAGGCGCAGGAATTCGGCGCGCATGTAATAGGAGATGCCGATCCAGTTGAAGATCCCGTAGCAGACCAGGAGGAGGCCGAAGCCGCGGCCGTAGATCGAGCCCAGGAGGATCATGATATAGAGAAACGGCAGGGCCGACCAGATTTCGATCAGGCGCTGGGCGGTCAGATCGAAAGCCCCGCCCAGATAGCCCTGGAGCGCGCCGATGAGCGTGCCGAAAGTCAGGGCGGCCAGGACCAGCAGCAAGCCGAAGGACAGGCTGGTGCGCAAGCCGTACAACAAGCGGGCCAGCACGTCGCGCCCGGCACTGTCAATGCCCAGCCAATGGCCGCGGGTGGGCCGGTAGGGCCAGCGGACTTCATTGCGTTCGGCGCGCAACTGATAGACCCGGCCCGCCAGCTCGATTTGGCGGACGGGCGGCGGCCGGCTGAAGGCCTGCATGGCGTCGGCGGCCACCAGGGCGCGCTCGGCCTCATCAAGGGCCTCCCACAGCGGCGGCCGCCCGCCGCGGAGGGCGCCGTCTTCAGTCCAGGCCAGCCGGACGGGGGGCGGCGCGCTCCAATCCGGCTCGCGCAGAATGCCCCGCAGGGTTTCCGGCGCCTGGCGGCGCGGCCGGTAGGCGGGCAGCGACCATTCCACCTCCTCGCGGGCGGGCGGGGCCCGGCGGCGGAGGGTCGCGCGATAGGCGGGCGCGGCCTGGTTGGCGGCGCGGGCCGCGAGGGCGGCGGCCAAATCCGGGGGGCAGACGTAAAAGGCTTCGAGGGGTTGCCCGGCCAGGTCGTCGGCCGCGGCGGCGGGGAAGAAGTAATGCGGGGGTGTGGCGCGCACGATGCGGGCGGCGGGGTCGAGTTCCAGGTGGGCCACGTGGGGCACGGGCGTGAGGGTCACCGCCACCTCGGCTTCCGGCTGGAGGGTTTCCGGGTCAACGATGCTGTAGGGGCCATAGGGCACCGGGGGGAAGATCATGCGGTTGCGGGGATCGGCTTGCCAGGCGGGGCTGCGCCGCAGGGCATGATAATCAGTGCGGGTCAGCCGTCCGCTGCCGCCGAAGGTATCCTCGGGATAGAAGCGCACGACGGGGAAATAGTGGCGGCCTTCGTAGCGCACATAGAGGGGCCGGTCGTTACAGAGCAGCTCGGCGGCCAGGCTGACCAGGTAGGCGGCCACCAGCAAGCGCAAGGCGAACCAGGCCCGGCGCTTGCGGCGGAAGCGCCGCCAACGTTGCTGCATCAATGGATCGCGAAAGAGCATGGGTTCACCGGTTGAAGCGAATACGGGGGTCAATCAATACGTAACACAGGTCGGAGAGCACATTGCCGAGCAGGCCGAACAGGGAGGTCAGCGCCAGGATGGCCATGAATACGGGATAGTCGCGGCCCACGATGGATTCCAACCCCAGGCGTCCCATGCCCGGGATCTCGAAAATCTGCTCGATCAGGATCGAGCCGGCAAACAGGATCGTCAGAATCCCGCCGAAACCGGTGGCCACCGGAATCAGCGCATTGCGCAAAGCATGCCCCCAGATCGCCCGGCGCGGCGTCGCCCCGCGCGCCAACACCGTGCGCACGTAGTCCCGGCCGATCTGCTCCATGAGCGAATTCTTCATCAGCAGGGTCAGGACGGCGAAATTGCCGGCCACATAGCAAATCAGGGGCAGGAACATATGCCGAGCCAGATCGCGCACCTTGCCGGTCCAGCTCAGCGTGGCGAAGTGGTCCGACACGAAGCCGCCGACGGGGAACCAATCCAGGCTGCCGTCGAGGCCGCCGGTCAGCAGCATTTTGAGGACCATGCCCAGGGCAATGACGGGCGTGGCATACCCCATGAGCACCCAGAGGCTGGTCACCAGGTCAAAGCGGCTGCCGTGCCGCAAGGCCTTGGCAATGCCGAGCGGGATGCAGACCAGGTAACTGAGCAGGAAGCCGGTGAAGCCGAAGACGAGGGAAACGGGCAGGCGCGAGCGGATCAATTCCCAGGCGGTGCGGTTGGGAAAACGGTAGGAGGGCATGCGCAGGCCGAGACGGTCGCGCACCAGCCAGCGGACATACCGGCGATGGAACGGCTGATCGAAGCCGAAGTGGACCTCGAGCTGGCGGCGGTACTCCGGCGCCAGGGTTTCCCCCGCCTGGGCCGGGGCGGCCCCCTCCCCCGCGCCCAGGCCGCGCATGCGCATGATGGCCTGCTCGACGGGACCGCCGGGAATAAACTGGGTCAGGGAAAAGCAGGCCAGGGTGATCCCCAACAAGGTGGGCACGATCAATAACAGGCGCCGGATGAAATAAGCGGACCGTTCCATGACGCTCAGTCCCGCCCGCGCCCATCACGCGCCGAGGCACAGCCCGCGCCCCGACACGCCACGCTCGAGATATCCACCACACAGGGTCTACACTTCTTCATGCCCGGCAGCATGCCGCGCCCCCCCTCGAATGGCAAGCCGGAAGCCCGACCCGTGGGGGGAGTGAGGGGAGTGATCGGTCATCAGTAGACAGTGATCAGTGAGAGACCAGGTGTCAGGTGCCAGGAGGGACGAGGGGTTAGGCGCTAGGCGTTAGGTGGGCGAATGATTAGGGCAAAAGATTAAGGAACAGCATCCGGCCCCCTCATCTTTCGCCCTCATCTTTCACCCTCATCTTCCCTGTCGGTAGACGACCACGGCGACGACTACGGATGACGATTGTCTTCCGTTCACAGCCAGCCGGTCAATTCGGCCAGTTGGCGACTGTATTCCAGAAAATCGGCCCAGGACACGTCATGGGGTACCCCATGATCGCAGCCGGGAATATAACCGCCGTCGCGGATAACCGGTTCGAGACGGCTGAGTTCGTCGCGCAGGGCCTGGCCGCCGGCGGCGATGCAGCGTTTGTCCACGCCCATGGTATAGGCCATTTTATGACCGAACTGGGCCCGGAAGGTCGGCAGGTCACAGCCGGCGGCCACCTCGATGGGATCGCAGACATTAACGCCTGCTTCAATCCACAAGGGGATCAGCTCGCCGACATACCCGTCACTGTCCAGATCCACCAGCGGGCAGCCCGCCGCCTGGACCTGGTTCACCCAGTCCGTCCAACTCGGCAGGCAAAAGCGCCGCACCATATCCATCGAGATCATGCTCTTGCCCTTATAGGCCATGTCTTCGTTGATCCCGATGACGTCCGGCACGACCCGGTCCAGAATCCGCGCGAGCATTTGACTCACGAAATTCTTCCAGAACGCCGCCATCTCGGCCACGAATTCCGGATCGTCGAGCATCAGCATGCACAAGCCCTCGAAACCGCACCACTCCCGCAACTGCCAGAAGGGACCGGAAAACCCGACGCGCAAGACGCCCTGCCGGTCCTGCGCGCGGCGACAGCGCTCGGCAAAATCCGCCGGGAACCGGCCGGGCGCATCCAGATCATAGCGCGGCTTGATGGCCTCCCAGTCCGCATGGGTCTCGACCGGACACTTGATCCAGCGCCGGGTGACGAAATCACTCGCCGTCCGCAGATAGGTCACATCGAACTGGTCGGAAATCTCGCAGACATTGCCCTTCCAATCCTGGACCACGTAATGGCCGTTACGATGCTCAAGGACCTGCTCCTCGAATTGGGGGATCAGGCGGAAATCAGCGCCGAGCCCCAGCGGCCGCTCGACGGGATCCACGGGGTCAATGCCCAGCACCTCGCGCACGTAATCCACCGGATTACGGTCCGCGGGCAACCCTTCCGCATGCCAGCGCTTGCGGGTTGATTCCCGGCCGTGCCCCGGTTCGAAAGGAATCCGGTCCGGCTGCTGAAAAGTCAAAGTGGCAAGATAGCGTTCGCGAGCGTTCATGGCAGATCTCCTGAGTTGAATTTCGGGCTACTCTAGAACGTCCCGACGCTTGACGCGTCCAAAGCGCGGACATAATATGGTCAAATAATGGACAGGGGAAAATGAATAATGCGGTGATATTCAAACGGCAACCGGCCAACTATCGCTTCACGACAGGCAGTTACGACCAAGTTCAGTTGATTTTTGTGACCGCGGGCGCCTTGTACTATCACGTGCAAGAAGCGGAAGCCGTCGCGTTGCGGCCCGGCCAGTATGCGCTGCTGCGCTTCGGCGGGCGCTTCACGTTGCAATGCCGGGATGAGGGTTATCGGGGCGTGGGGATTATGACCGAGCCACCCTATCCGGCCCCGCTGCGGGGCGCGGCCCTTCTGGGCGCAGTGACCAGCAGTTTGGATGCGCTGTTGCGGGTGGCGCGCGCCCACCTGGAAGGCCCCCTGCCCGAAAGCGGCGCCATTCTCAACGGCTTGGCGGAGGCCCTGATCTGGCAAACGCTGGCCGTCACCCGCGAGCAGGCCGCCCGCAGCGGCCGGGACTGGGCCGCGGCCGCCCGCACCGCCCTCGAAACAAACCTGGGCGCCGGCATGCCCCTGCGGCGCATCCTGGCCGCCATTCCCCTCAGCTATCGCCAGCTCAGCCGCCATTTTCAGGCCCGCTATGGCCAGGGCTTGAAAACCTACCAAGCCGCCCTGCGGTTGTCCGAAGCCCAGCGCCTGCTCAGGGAAACCACCCTGGACATCACCACGATTGCCTTTGAACTCGGCTACGCGAGCTCGCAGCACTTCGCCGCTGATTTCCGGCGCGCGTTCGGCGCCACCCCCCGCGCCTTCCGCCAACGACGGTCCTGACCCCCCCCGGGAAAATATTTTGCGAATAATGTTGGCAGGGGGTCAAGGCATGCGATAATGCGCGTATATATTAAGAAGAGAGACGGCCTTTCGTGCCGTCGAGGACAGGTAGTATGTGTATACAAGCTGGCCAGATGGAATGGACGGGGCCGGCCGAAGAAGAACCTCCGCTTGTGCGATACAGGCGGGGCGGGGTGATTTTCCTGGCGGGCGCCGCGCTCTTGTGGGTGGGTGCCGGGGTGGCGGCACAGGCGGCCGATACGGCGGCAGCGGAAGCGGAACTGCGGCATGAAATGGCGGCGCTGGTGCAAACGGCGCAGGCCAACCATCCGCGGGCGCTGGAAGCGCTGGCCGCCTGGGAGGCGGCCCGGCAGCAGCGCGCGGGCGCCGACGGTTTCTTCGATCCCTTGTTGACGGTGGCGGCCGGGCGGGCCGAGTGGCTGCCCGCGCTGGCGGGCGTTCCAGCGCCGGAGGGCCTGCGCGAGCAATCCACGTTGACGCGGGCCGCGGTCGAGCGGCCGCTGTGGCCGGGCCTGTATGCGCGGGCCGGTTGGACGGAGCGGTTTTGGGACGAGCGCCTCGAGGGGACGGACGAGCGCCGCGAGAGCCTGTTGGGCGTGAGCCTTTCGGTGCCGTTGGGGCGCGACCGCGGGTTGCGTCAATGGCGGCTGGAAGCGGAAGGGTTGGACGCGGGGATCCGCGCCGGGGCCGCCGGACGGGAAGACGCCGGGCAGTACCTGCGCTACGAAACCGAGCGCCGCTACCTGGCCTGGATTGAAGCCGCCAATGCGGTCGTGCTGGCCGGGGAGGCGGCCGCGCGGTTCGAGACCCTGCTGAACGAAGCCATCGAGCGGGAGCGCCAGGGTGCCCTGCCAGCCTATCAGGTGGCCCCGGCCCGCATGG
>JAIPIQ010000199.1 GCA_021734645.1 Fidelibacterota bacterium
GGCCATCGCCCGCGATTTGCGGCCGTCGCCCCGGGGGGAATTGAGAATCACGGATGTCAACCGGCGAAATCTCGAACAGGGACGCCTGCATGTCCACCTGCTCGGGCGGGGACTGGCCTGGCTGGATACCGGGACCTACGCCTCGCTGCAGCAGGCCTCCGCATTCGTGGAAACCATCCAGGAACGCCAGGGCCTGAAAATCTCCTGTATCGAGGAAATCGCTTTCCGCCGGGGATATATCAACCGCGAGCAGCTACTGGCCCTGGCTGACTCCATGCGCAAGAACGAGTATGGCCAATATCTGCGCGCCCTGGCCGACGGCGCGGGGGAGTCCTGATCATGTCACTGCGCATCGAAACCACCAGCCTGTCCGGCGTCTTTCGCATTACCCCAGCCTGCTATCACGACGACCGCGGGTTCTTCATGGAGACGTTTCACCTGGGACGGTATGTGGACGCCGGCATCACCAAACCCTTCGTCCAGGACAACTACTCCCACTCGATTCGGAATGTCTTGCGCGGGCTGCACTTCCAGTTGCGGCACCCCCAGGCCAAGCTGGTCTCCGTCCTGCACGGGCGTATCTTTGACGTGGCCGTTGACCTGCGGCCCGCCTCACCGACGTTCGGCCGCTGGCTGGGCGAGGAACTCTCCGCCGAAAACCGCGCCCAACTGTACATCCCCGCCGGCTTTGCCCACGGCTTCTGCGTACTCAGCGACGAAGCGGATATTTTCTACAAGTGCTCGGCCCTGTATGATCCCGCCGACGATCGCGGCCTGCGCTGGAATGACCCGCGCCTGGCCATCACCTGGCCGGTGGCCGATCCGCTCCTTTCTCCCAAAGACGCAGCCCATCCCACCCTGGACCAACTGAGCGCCGCCGAGTTGCCCCAATAACTGAAATCACGTGGACAGAAAGCGGCGGCGGAACGCGGTGGGGGTTTGGCCGACGATTTGTTTGAACCGCCGGGAGAAGTAGTATTCGTCGCAGAAGCCCAGGGCGTCGGCGATTTCCTTGCTCGTGCGCTGGTCCTGCTGCAGCAGGGTGCAGGCGCGTTCCATCAGGCGGGCGGTGCGATATTGGGCGGGCGTTTGACCGGTCAGGCGTGTGAAGCGCTTGCGCAGGGCCTCCGGGCTGACGCGCAGGGACCGGGCGACGGCGGCCAAGTCCAAGGGGGCCTCGGGCTGGGCATCGAGCAGGAGCCCGACCCGGCCCAGCCAGTCTTGGTTGGCCCGGTGGCCGGGCGATTCCCGGGCCGCAAGCAGAATATCCGCCAGCAGGTGCTGCAGGCGACAGAGCGGGCGCAGCGCTGATTCGGGGTCCGCCGGTTCCGCTGGGCGGGCCAGTTGCTCGAAACGTCGCAACCAGGAATCGACCGGTTTCAGATGAAAGAGCGGTCGGCTGGGATCGAGTACGCCGGTTTGACGCCAGAGGTCGAATACCGGCCCTTGAAAGCAGAGAAAGAACTCCGTCCAGGTCTCTCCCGGTTCGGGACCATATTGGTGGGGCACATGGGGGAAGACAAGGATCAGATCGCCGGCCGACAGGCGCTGGTCCGTGCCGTTGCCGTCCCGGTAGCGGCCCGCGCCTTCGAGCACGTAAACCAACGCGTACTGATCGAAGTCCCGCGGCGCGCGCATCCCCGTGCGCTGAGATAATTGCCCGGCCAGCGTCAATCCGCCCAAAGGCGTTCGATTGAAAGGCCGAAAGCTGATTCGAGCCGGCTTGTTATTCACAAGAACAGTATGCCTAGCCGCTCAATCTAATGCAAGCGAATAGACGCAGACTGTCCAAAAAACACAAAAGATTGTCCGCCGCGTCCATTGTCGGCCCCCGCGGGTTTTGCCAGAATGCCGGACGCTGAAGAACAGCAGCAGGAGGTACGCGCATGAATCCGCGGGAAAATCTGTTATCGTTGTATCGTCGTCAGGGGTATGCCTACGCGCCGGTCGAGCTGAACATGTGTCCGGCCGTAATCGAGAAGGCGCGGGCGGTTGTGGGTGCGGAGTTGAATCTGGCGGCCTATTTTGACTATGAGCAGGGGTTTGCCCGCATCCCGGTGCCCGGGCCGAAACGGGCGCCGGGCGCAACGCCCGACTGGCGCGCGTTGTATCCGGAGCCGTTGCATCCGGACACGAATTTCAGCGCCTACGGCGTGGCCAACGAGGGCGGTCGGCCGGGCACGCACCATTTGCGGCGCATGCACCATCCGCTGGCCAGGGCCGATTCCCTCGAACAGCTCCAGGCTTACCCCTGGCCCCGGTGGGACTTTGCAGACATCGGGGACATGGTGGCCACGGTCGCGCGGGCCCACGCGGCCGGCTGGCCCGCGTTCGGCGGAATGGCCTGCAGCATTTGGGAGACCGCCTGGTACATTCGGGACATGACGGTCCTCATGACCGACATGGCGCTGGAGGATGAGAAGGCGACCTTCGTGCTGGACAAGATCACGGCCGACAGTATCGAGCGCGCCCGGGCCTTCGCGCGCGCCGGTGTGGACGTGTTGTGCCTGGGCGACGATATCGGCATGCAGAGCACGATCATGATGTCAGTGGACATGTACCGTGCGTGGCTCAAGCCGCGGCTGGCCAAAGTCATTGCGGCGGCCAAAGCCGTCAAGCCGGATCTGCTGGTCCAGTACCACAGTTGCGGCTACATCGAGCCATTCATTCCCGACCTGATTGAAGTCGGGGTGGACATCCTCAACCCGATTCAGCCCGAGTGCATGGATTTCGCCAAGCTCCATGCCCAGTATGGGGAACAGCTCTCTTTCAATGGCACCCTGGGCACCCAGACCACCATGCCCTTTGGCACGCCGGACGACGTGCGGGCGGTCGTCGAACGCAATTTGCGGCGCGCCGGCCCGCGGGGCGGACTGCTCGTCACACCGACGCACATGCTTGAGCCGGAAGTGCCCTGGGCGAATATTGCCGCTTATATTGAGGCCTGTAAGACGTTCTGCAATCAGTAATCAGCCGTGCAGGCCGGTCACCAGGCCGGCGCCGACCTGGTTTGTGGATTTCAAGGTTTGCAGGGATTGCAGGATATCCTGCAGGGCGAGAAATTCGTCGAGGAGGATCAGGCGTCCAATGGCCTGATGCTGGGGGGGCATGCTGAGTTGCAGGCGCGGGCCGTGCTGGGTCAGGGTAAAGGTCAGATCATCCTTGCGGATATGATAAGTCGGCAGCGTGGTGTTGACCCGATGGACGTAGAACTCCTCGCTGCGAAAGGCGCGTTCAATCCGGGTCCGCAAGAAGGCGGCCAGCTCGTCGCTGGGCAAATCGAGTCCGATTTCGGCTTCGGGCGGGGGGGCGCTGGTCGCACTGCGGCGATAGCCATCCCGGCCGCGCAGGGCGATCATCAGCGGGGGGGGCGCGGCCAGGGTGGTCAGCATGGCCATCAGCACCGTCACCCCGAAAATATCCTGGGTGATTACGCCGGCGGACAGGCCCATGCCGGCCACGATGAGGGCCACTTCGCCGCGGGGAATCATGCCCAGCCCGATGCGCAAGCCGCCGCGCAGGTTGAATCCGCCCGCCAAAGCGGGCAGCCCGCAGCCCACCAGCTTGGCCAGGATCGCCAACAGGGTATAGACCGCCCCGAACACCAGGGCGCCGCCGATCACCCGCAGGTTGACCATCATGCCCATGACGCAGAAGAAAACCGGAACGATCGTGTTGTGAAAGCCTTGGAGCTGCGCCTGCAATTCAGCGGCAATATCCGTGCGCGACAGGGCCAGCCCCGTGATATACGCCCCGATGATCAAGGCCAGTCCCGCCTGCTCCGAGAGGCCCGCCATCATGAAGCTCAGGCCCAGGCAAAGGACCGCCACCGATTCGTTCGAGTGCAGCTTCTTCAGCAGGCGGGTCAGGGGGCGGGAAAAAAGTATGCCGAGGGTCGTAAAGGCCAGGCCGAAGCCCACGGCCTTGGCGCTCAACCAGCCCAGCGCCCGCCAGTCCACGCCGGCGGAATCGGCGGCGCCGCGGCTGAGGCCGACCACAATCGCCAGCAGGATAATGCTGAAGACGTCATCGAAAACTGCGCCGGCCAGGATGGTGACGGCCTCGGGGCTGTTCAGGCGGCGGTTATGGGACAGGACCCGCGCGGTGATCCCGACACGGGTGGCCGCCGACGCCGTGCCCAGGAAGAGGGCCGCCGGATCGCTCCAGTGGGCGGCAATCCCGAACCAGCGGGCCGCGCCCACGCCCAGGGCAAAACTGGTGATCAAGCCGCCGGCGCCGACGAGAAAGCCGGCCCAGGCGAAGCGTGCAAACGCGCCCAGGTCGGTTTCGAGTCCCGCCAGAAACAGGAGTACCACCGAGGCCATGGTGGCCAGCGCATAGATGCTGGGGGGAATGACTTCGGTGGCGCCGAGGGGAAACAGCGGGCCGAGGCCGGGCCAGGTCAAAGCGCCGAAGGCATAAGGGCCGATCAGGATGCCGGCGGCCAGCTCGCCGAGCACGGCCGGGCCCTTGAGCACCCGCTGCACCAGCAGCCCGCCCAAACGCGCCGCAATAAAGATCACCGCCAGTTGCAGCATGAAGATCGTCACGGCATGATGGCCATTGGCCCCGTCGGCGACCGCGAGACAAGCAGAGAACGAAAAGGGTATGGGCATGAAGGAGCTCCTGGAAGGCGGGCGCCGTCCGATGGCGGATGCGTCTATTTGCGGTGCATGATCTCCAGCACCTCCCGCGCCGACTGGGCCTGCATCAATTGCGTTTGCACCTGGTCGTCGTTCAAGATGCGGCTGACTTCGGCGATAAACTGGAGGTGCGGCCCGGAGCGGCTGGCCGGGGAGACGGTCATGATGAAGAAATAGCTCGGCTGGCCGTCCATGGCGTCAAAATCCACGCCGGCCGGTTTGCGCGCCACCGCGGCGGCCAGCCGCGCCACCGCATCCGTCTTGGCATGTGGAATGGCGATCCCATGCTCCATCCCCGTGGACATCTTGGCTTCCCGCGCCATGAGGGCCGCCAGGACCTCGGCCCGCTTGTCGGCCGCGATCCGGCCCGCGGCAATCAGCACATCGAGCATCTCGGCGATGACCTCCGGCTTGGTCTCGCTCCGCAAGTCGAGCAGAATCGTATCCGTGGTCAATTCGGTGAATATGTTCATGAATCGTTCCAAATGGTGACAATGGGAATTGAAAGCCGCGATCTTGCGCGCGCGGCCGGGCGCTGGCAATAAAAAAATGGCACGAAAAATGGGCTTGGGCGCAGGACACGAGAGTTACCATCGCCAATCCTAATCGCACTCGTCTCATCGCCTATCCCGGCGGAGCCGCCTCCGGTCTTCGCTGCGGCATGCCGGTTGGGTCTGTGAGCCGGAGCGTGCGTTCCAGAATGGTGACTGAGGCGGATGAACTGACGCGCCCCCCCTCCATCGCCAGCGGGAGCGTGAACGGTGGGAAAGAAGTTTTCACCACGGAGGCACGGAGGACACGGAGAGGCAGAAGAAGAAAAGACGCAGATTGAATAAGGAACTCAGGAAAGCAGGAAAAGGATTCATTCTGTTTCGGCATGCATACCCGCTACAGGGACTGGCGCTTCCGGGTTTCTGTGGGGACAATTCTATTCATTTCTTCCGTGAGCGATCAGGGGCGTGTCGAATTCCGCCGCAAGGCGGTGAAGCGGGTCGCGTAAGCGTATCCGAGCAAGGGGGGCGATCAAGTGTACGAGA
>JAIPIQ010000200.1 GCA_021734645.1 Fidelibacterota bacterium
GGCAAGCGGCCGTCATCGCCGTGGGCCTGGCGGTGTCGCAAGTCAAAATAGACCTGATGGCCGGTGGAGAAAACAAGTTGGGCGCCGACAGCCTGATCGAGGGCCGCGCGCAAATAAGCGACGCGGCGGGCCAGGCGCGGCACATCCACGGTCAGGGCGGTCGTTTCCATGCGGGGCAGGACGCCGGGCAGGCTCGCGGCCCGCAGTCGTCCGCCACTGGCTCGGATAGCCGCCAGCAGCGGCGCCGTAGCCGAATACTCGGTCAGGGCCAGGACGAGATCGGCGGCGGCCAGGGACTGCGCCATTGCGACGGGACGGCCGTGCAGCAGGCCGTGGGCCGGCAGGTCGCCGTTATTGGCGCCGGTCGCGGGATACGTCAGCATACCGAGATAGTCGGCGCCCAGCGCGGCCAGGACCTGACCCCAGGCGGGGGCCATGGCGCGCCGGGCCTGCCAGTCAGGATGGTCCGGACAGTTGTCCGTGCGCTGGTCCACAAGCACCAGTACGCGCTCATCGGCGCGGGGAGCGAAGACCGCTTGCAAGAAGGCTGGACGGTTGAAGGGCACGGGCGCGCTTTACGAACGCTGTGGCTTCGGGGCGCTGGCCGGGGCCGCGTCCGGCGGTACGCCGAACGGATGCCAATCCTGCCCGCGGGACCACCAGGCTTCCCCGGTCCGGACATTCATGACGAACACCCCGTCGCCACTGCGGTTGGCCTCCGCGCGATAGGTTCCCGGCGGACCGGGTTGGGCGTCGGGCGGCGCGCCGAAGCGGACCCACGTGTACGTAAACGGATTGGCCCACCAAACCTGGCCCGTTGACGATTCGAGCCAGAAGAAACCGGCGCCCCCATGATTCTCGCAGAACACAAAATTATCCGGCGCGGCGGGTTCCGCCGCCTGGCTCGGTTGACCAAGCAGGCAACCGCCTGCCACGCAACTGACCCACAGCCAACGCTTGAAAAGATTCTTCTTCATAGCCTGCACTCCGCCATCAAGATACACGGGGGCGGGGGCTTTGTCGAATGCGGAAAACGGGTGGGTCAGGGGGAGATCTGCCGCCACTGGGCAATTTCCACGGTGCCCGAGAGAAAGGCATCCAGGAGATCCACGTCGATCCAGATATCGTTGCCGGGTTGCACGGTCACGGTTCGGCCCCAGATAATCCCGCGGACGCCGTTATTTGGCTGAACGCGAATGTCGGCATAGGGCGCGTAGAGAAAGGCATTGAAATCGCCATTGGGTTGGACCCGGATATCTTCATCGGAGCGGGAGAAGATGAAGAGGTTTGACGGCCGCGCGGCATTGGCATTGAAGTCGGTATTGGGCTGGGTGCTCAATTCGCCGTCCAGATAGATGATGGTCGGATTGGCCGTGGTTCCGGCCACAATCAATTCACTTTTGGAGGCCAGGGTCAGTTCCCTCAAGTAGTAGCGCCCTGGCGGCAGGGTTACGGAATCCTTGACCCGGATATTCAGTTTGTTGCTTTTGATGTCGGCCACAGCACCGTTGTTGTTGTTGGCGGCTTGGCTGTAATGGGCAAAGGCCTGGGCGAGCACGCCGCCCTGGGCGCCGAGGGGATCGGGGGTGATCCGGCCGACGGATGCGGAGTCGTAGCCGGCCGGGGCGGGCGGCGGGTTGCCGAACAGGTCGGCCCCGCGCGTGACCAGTCCGTCGAGTTGGACATTGGGTCGGAAGGTGATCTGTTCATTCGATCCGATGTTGGCTTCGCCGGTGGAATCGGCCGGTTGCGGATTGGCCACGGTGCTCGAGTGGTAACTGAAGATGGATCCATTGGGTTGGACGGTGACGCTCCGGTCGCCGAAGACGCCCACGTCGGCCAAGAGGCGCGGGCGCCGGATGGTAATCTCGATGGTGGTGCGCGCATTGTGGCAGACCCCGGTGATGGAGAAGTAGTATTCGCGGTTGTGGGGCAGGGCCTGGAGCGCGGTGGCCGGTTCGAATCCGTACTCGGTCAGTATCGCCGCGGGCGGCGTCGGCAGGGGCACGGAGGGACCGCCGAGAATGAGGGAGCCGTCGTTCAGCATGTCGGAGATCATGCGCACGGTATAGCGGGCGCCGGCCTCGGCGCGAAAGAAGGCGATCTGGGCGCGTTCGGCGTGGTGGGCGCCGGCGATTTCGGGCAGGACGATGCGCAGCATGCCGCCGGCGAAAATGGAGAGCAACCCCACCAGGATGAGGCAGACGAACAGCGCGTAGCCGCGCCGCGTCAATTGATGATTTGTCGCCATTGTACAATCTCCACGCGGGGCGCCAGAAACGAATCCAGCAGATCCACATCAATATAGGTTACATTGCCAGGAAGCAAGAGGGAGTCGCGGCCCCAGAAGACCCCGTAGAGGTCGTTGTTCGGGGCCAGGCGGATTTCCGCCAGGGGCGCGTAGACGAAGGCCCGGAAGTCACCGTTGGGTTGAATCCGAATCTCGTCGCTTGACCGGGAGAAGATGAAGAAATTGGAGGGGCGGCCTGCCACGGAATTGACGATATGATTGGGTTGCGTGCGGAGGGGGCCGTCGAGGTAGATGATCACGGGATTCTCGGGCGTGGCATCGAGTACCAGCGTGGAGTTGCCTGCCAAATAGACATCCGTCAGGTAGTAGCGCCCGCCGGGGAGGGTCAGGGTCGAGCCGGGGCTGCAGGATATCTTATCGCCGGTGATCCCGGCGGCGACATTGTCATTGTTGGCCGGCTGGCTGTAGAAGGCGAACGCGTCGGCCAAGGGGCCGACGGTGGCGCCCAGGGGATCGGGCGAGATGCGGCCCAGAGATTCGGCCTCGTAGCCGGCGGGCGCGGCGGGCTCATTGCCGAAGACATCGGCGCCGAGGAGCACCAGGCCATCCAGAAAAGCGCCGGGCCGGAAGGTTATTTGTTCGTTCGAGCCGACATTGGCCTCGCCGGTTGAGTCGGCGCTGGTGGGGTTGAGCAGGCGCGAGGAATGGTAGCTGAAGAGCTCGACGTTGGGTTGGAGGGCCACAGAGGCATCGCCGAACACGCCGAGATTGCGGAGCAGGCGCGGCCGGGTGATGCTGATTTCGATGGCGGCGCGGGCGTTGTGCTGGCGGCCGGTCACGGTGAAGGTATACCAGCGCGGATTGCCCAGTTGGGTCAGCAGGCGGACCGGTTCGCAGGGATAGGCGGCGGGCGGCTGGTAGGTCACGTTGACCGTTTCGCCGGTCAGGGCCAGGGTCCCGGCCATGAGGTCGGCGTTGATCTGGTCAATGACGAAGCCGACCCCGGCTTCGGCATGATAGAAGGCGCGCCGCTCGCGGGTCTGGTAATGGGCGCCGGCAATTTCCGGCAGGACCACCCGCAGGATCAACCCGGCGAAAACGGAAAGCAGCGCCAGGAGAATCAAGCACGTGAACAAGGAAAAGCCGCGGCTTGGCGGCGGCCGCATGGCGCTGGTTTTCATATCATGGTTCCTCCCGGTTGCGCAGGAAAACCTGGGTGCGCGTGGTCAGGCGGCGGAAGCCGTCGCCGAAATCCGGATCGGTCCAGCGGTGGTCAATGCGCTGCGCCCGGCCGCGCAAGGTGACGGTCACCAGATTGCCGTCTCTTTGAGCCTCGAAGAATTCGATGCCGGTGGCAATCACGGAGGCGAACCAGAGGCCGCCGGGGCGGCCGTGATCGAAGCGGCGCAGGACCGGCAGGCCCGTGGATGCATCCACCCAGTAGCTGATGACCTGGACCAGCTCGACCGGGGCGCCGTTGAGATGATTGTAGCGCAGGGGTTCGTTGCGCGTCGGGTGCGAGCTGACGGTCAGGGTGTCGCCGGAAATGGCGGTCACCCGCGCCAGCTCGCTGCGCCCGATGTAGATCAGGCGCCGGTTGCTGGTATTGAATTCCGGGCCGGTGCCGGCGGCGACGGTGATGGTGCTGCTGCCGCCGGCCACGGGCAGGCTCAAGGTGGCCGCGCGGCGGCTGGCGGCGGCGAGGGTCAATTCGCTGCCGTTGGCGGCGGGAATGATGCGGGGATTCTGGTCCAGGACCCCGGCCCAGTTAATCCACTGGGCGAGCTGGGAGTCGGGGATGCGCAGTCCATAGCCGGTCAGGGCCAGATCGCGTGAAATGATGAGACTGGCAGCCCGGAGATTGCCATGGATATCGAGCAGCAGGCGCTGGGCCTGGAGGCTGTGACGATGCTGGACGTAGGCGGACACGACGCCGGCAATCAGGAAACCGGCGATGACCATGGTCACCAGTACTTCCACCAGCGTGAAGGCCGCGCGCGCCACCGGCGTGATGCGGGCAGGAGGCTGGGCGGGGCGGCTGATGGGGGCGTTCATGGCATGAGTTGGGGAATGTTTTGAAAGGACAGGCCCGCGGCGGAAGCCGGGGCGTTCGTGAAGCTGAGCGAATTGAGCGCGACCTCGCGTTGGCGCCCGCCGGTGCCGTGCCAGGTCACGCGCACCTCGATGGCTTGCCCCCCGTCGGCCCGGCTGTCCACGCTCCAAATACGGTCGAAACCGTCCGGGCTGTCGCTCCCGCCGCCCATGCCGCCCTCGGAAGCAAGAATCTGCTCCATGCGCTCCTGGGCCAGTTGCGTTGCCTGGGTACTGCGTCCGCTGAAGGCCGTCGCCCGCAAGGTATTCACGATCAGGCCGATTACGCCCGCCATCATCAAGGCGCTCAGGAACGCGGTGATGACCACTTCGACCAGCGTAAAGCCGGCGCCTCGCCCTCGGCGAGGCACCCGCCCGCCACTGCCGCAAGCGGTGCGCTGGGGTGACTGGGACGTCTTCATGTATCAATCCGTGAGGTGGTGACCACCTCGCCGACTCCGGAGGGCCATACCACGAGCCAGCGCTCGCCGGCCGTGCCCTCGCCGCGGAGGTAGACCCAGTAGATCTCATTGGCGCTTGAGGTCAGCAGGGTGCCATCGGGGCGGAAAACAAAGCTGCGGGACGGCGAGGCGCTCCAGCTTACCCGCGGATCAATCGCGAGCGTGCGGACCCGGTTGCCTGCCGGATTGACGGTGGAAAGGAGCGTCGCCGTGCGATTGACAATGTCGAACCGGCAGGTCACGTTCCGGCCTTCAGTCATGGCTTGCATCCGCGCTTCGCGCAGCACGGAATCCACGGTGCGCACCGCGCCATTCAGGCGATAGGCTGGCAGGCGCCGGATGACCGTCGGGACGGCCATAGACAGAATCATGCCGATAATCGCCACGACGACCATCAGTTCCACCAGTGAGAAACCTCGCCGCTGGCGCCCTGTCGTTAGTGTGCTATTGATCACGCGAACCCTCTTTCGCATCTTCTATAATAATAGAATACCGAACCAGGGCTGTTTTATATATAGGCGGGATACGGAACGCCCGGTAGGACAAGCGCTGATATTTTTACGCGGTTTTTCCAGTCTCGCATGCCCGCCGTAGCGCGCTGCGCGCAGGCGCAGTTGAGATTCGTTGCCCTCCGCCCGCAGGAGTTCCGCTGCTGTAGCAATGAGGCTCACGCGAAGCCGCGAAGAGCGCGAAGAGGAACCGGGGTGTAGGCCGACTTCCAGTTCGGTCCGTTCGATTCCGATTCCGATCCCCACGCCGACCCCGATTTTAGTTTGTGGGCGCTCGCCATCTATTGCAGCAAGGAACCGGGAAGCGAGCAAGTGTTTTGCCGTCTTCACGCCGACACCCCGACACGCCGACACC
>JAIPIQ010000201.1 GCA_021734645.1 Fidelibacterota bacterium
GGCGCATTGGAGTCTGGACCTGCGGCCGGCGGATGATTCGCTGGGGTTGTGGGAAGCGGTGTTTCCCGTCGTCAGCGGCGTGCGGGCCGCGGGACCGGCCGGCGCCGTGGATTACCTGACGACCACCGGGTACATCGGCCGCAGTCCCCGTCCCGTTCTGGGCGGTTTTCACGAAGGCTACGGCCGCCACTCCGTCTACCGGCGCGGACAGTATCGGGCCTATTATCAAGACGGCGCCGGCTTGTATCTGGGCGCGCATGATCCTGGTCTGGCGCCGGTCGGCACCCTGGTCCGCAATAGTGGTGTAGCCGACGGCCTCGAGTTCAGCTACCTGCACCCGACCGAGTACATGGGCCAGCCCGGCGCCGGCCTGTCCCTCACAGGCTCGATCGTTCTCGGAACTTTCGCGGGCGACTGGTTCGACGCCGCCCAGCTCTACCGGGCCTGGCTGCAGCACCAGGACTGGTTCCCGGCCGACCCGTTGCATGCTCGTGAAGATGTCCCGGAATGGGCCAAGCAGGCCGTGGTCTCCTTGCGCTCCTCCGGCGAAGGCGCCGCGCGCCTGCATGCGGATTTGGGCTACCCGCCGTCCGTGAACTGGTACTATCACGCCTGGAGCGCCCGCGACGCGGAAAGAGACGAAACCCATCCCACCGCCAAATTCCAGAATGCGCCGGATTTCCCAACGCCTCCCGGCTTCGAACGCCGTCTCGAGGCGCCCCGGCGCGAGGGGATCAAGACCGGGGTCTATACCATCAACAACTGGTGGGATTACACGGCCCGCAGTTGGGTCGAGGATGGCGCCCGCGAGGCCGTGGTGCACATGCTGGGCTACGACAGCCCCATGTTCCACAACCCCCGCGGGATGGGCATCATCTGCCAGGCAACCGAAACCTGGATGCGCAAGCAGGGCGAGGTCGGCGCGCAAACGGCCGCGATCGGAGCGGACGGCACCTACCTGGACCTGGGCGGCGGCGCCCGCATGCCGTTTCTCTGTTTCGCCCGCAATCACGGCCACCCGCCGGGCGGGGGCGCGTTCATGACCACCAGCAAGCGCGCCGCCCTGCGGCAACTCCGCGAGTCGGCCCGGACTGTCAATCCCGAGTTTATCCTGATCACCGAAGGCTCGGAAGGATACTTCCTGACCGTCAAGGACGGCTGGATCAACTTCGCCAACAGCACCCCGGTTTCATCCGCCCTTTATTACGATTACCTGCGGCCCCTCGGGAACAAACGTGTCGTGACCCGCGTGGGACCCGTGACCCGCGAACCCGCCGGCGCCCTGACCCCCGCCAAGCATTTCGCCTGGGGTTCATCCATCGGCCGCTTCGGCTACAACAACGAATGGGACGATCTGCGCTGGGCCGGCGGCGTCGCCATCAGCACCACCAACCCCCAGGCCCTCGAATACTACCGCAACCTGGTCTGGCACAAGTATGTCGCCCGGCCCTGGCTGAACCTCGGCCGCATGCTGCGCCCCCTCGAGCTGACCGACGTCACGCCCGCGCCCGCGCCCGAGTTCTTCGCCGATACGTTTGTGCCCGCCGCGGTCTGGCAGGCCCCGGACCACTCGGTGGCGCTGGTGTTCGCCAATGGCTGGCACAGCCAGGAAATCGCCTTCGGCTACCGTTTCGATCCGGCGGTCTATGGATTGCCCGCCGACGGATCCCTGGCGCTCTACCGCCTGACGCCCGAGGGGCAACCGCCGGATATCGAGCCCCGGTACGAGCGGGTCGCGGTGCTGAACGGACCGCTCGACCGCCAGGAACGCCTGGCGCCGGGTGCGGTGCTGATCCTGGTGGTCCGCCCCGCCGCCGACCCCGTTCTGCCCATGCCGGCGCTTGAACAACGCCCCGCCCCGGCGCCGAAACGACCGGCGCGGTCCGTGGCGCCCGCGCCCGATGCGCCCGCGCCAGCCCCGCCCGTCATCCCGGCGCCCCCACCCCGGCCCGACGCCCCGCTGCCCACGGTGAACCAAATCGAAGAAAACCAGGAGCTGCTATGAAAACAAAATACATTGGACTATTGCTGGGCTGGTTCGCGCTGGCCGGGTCGCTCGCTCCGGCGCGCGCGGCGGAGACGTTGTTTGCGGCCGCGGAAGCCGGTCAATTGGAAGTCGTCGAACGGCTGCTGGCCGACGGTGCGGATTGCACTGCGTGGTCGAGCCATTTGCAGGACGAATATCCGGAACACCTGTTGCGGACGCCGCTGCATGTGGCCGCCCGGAACGGGCATCTCGCGGTGGTGGCCCGGCTGCTCGAGGCCGGGGCGCCGATTGATGCCCGCCATGGGCGCGGACTGAACCGGACGCCGCTACAGGACGCCGTCGAGCAAAACCAGCTTGCAGTCGCCCGCCTGTTGATTGAGCGGGGGGCGGATGTGAAGACCCGCGCCGTGAATGACCTGACCCCCCTCCATCGGGCGCAAGGAGCCATGGCTGAACTGCTGATTGCCCATGGCGCCGAAGTGGATGCCCTGGCGGCGGGCCTGCGGACGCCCCTGCATGACGCCGCGCGCTTGGGCCATGCGGAGACAGTGAAAGTCCTCTTGGCCCACGGGGCCGCGGTGGATGCCCAGATGGACCGCACGGGTGGCACGCCCCTGCACCGGGCCGCGGAATATGGCCGGACGGCCGTCGTGCGGATTCTGCTGGCCCATGAGGCGCCCGTGAATGCCGGTACCCGGCGCCAGCAAACCACCCCCCTGCATCTGGCGGCGGCCGGCGGTCACTTGGAAGTGGTCCAACTCCTGATCGCGGCCCAGGCCAACGTCAATGCCGACGACGTGGGGGTCAGCCCCCTCGACCGGGCGGCCGAGAAGGGCTGGCGCGCGGTCGCCGAATATCTGCTCGAACACGGCGCCACCACGCAGGACGACGCCCTGGCCGCCGCGGTCGGCGCCGGCCAGCTCGAAACTGTGACCCTGCTGCTCGAACACGGCGCGCCGCCGACCGACACCCTGCTGCATCAAGCCGCCCTGGGCGGGCATCTGGCCGTCGCCCAGGCCCTGGCGCAGGCGGGCGCCGACGTGAAGGCCCTCGATGAACTCGGGCAAACACCCCTGCATATTGCCGCCCGCCGCGATTACCAGACCCTGGCCGCCTGGCTGCTGGCCCAGGGCGCGGTAGCCAATGTGCCGGATCAGGAGGGGGTGACCCCGCTGCACTGGACCGCCCGGCGCGGCCACCGGGATCTGGCTCAGATCCTGATTCAGGCCGGCGCGGACGTGAATGCCCCGACAGCCCAGGGCTGGACCGCCCTGCATTGCGCGGCCGCCGGCGGTCACGCGCCCTTGGTCGCGCTCCTGGTCGCCAACGGGGCGCGTCCCGAGGCCCGCAACCCCGCCGGCAGCACACCCCATGACCTGGCCCAATGGCAACTGGCCACGGCGGGTATCGCCGCGCGGCCCACCTACCAACGGATTCTGGCCCAACTGCCCTGATGAGGCGCTTGCAAAACCCTCCCGGCAAGTAGAGCACAGCGCAGCCCCGTTCGTTTTCGGCCGCGCGTGAAAGGAGATCGAGCATGAAATTGATGTCGCTGGACTGGCTGATTGTGGCGTTGTACATGGCGGGTATGTTGGCCATTGGTTTCTGGGCCATGACCAAGATCAAAGATCCGGGTGGCTACCTGCTGGGCAAGCGCAAGATGGGCAAGTGGCTGATGATCGCCGCGCTGTTCGGCGGGGGCACCAGCTCGAACCATCCCATCTCCGTGGCCAGCGCCAGCTACAAGAGCGGCTTCTCCGGGATGTGGATTTCCCTGGCCTACATGTTTGTGATGCCCTTCTACTGGCTCTTTCCCCCGATCTTCCGCCGGGCCCGCATCGTGACCATGGTGGACTTCCTGCGCCTGCGCTACGGCCGCTTCATGGGCGTGCTCTTCAACGTGGTGGGGCTGGCCCATGTGATTCTGGTCATCGGCGTCGGCATCAAAACCTCGTCCATCGTGATCCGGGTGCTGACGGGTGGCGCCGTGCCCGAAATGTGGGCGCAGGTGGCCGTCGTGGCGCTGATCCTGGCCTACAGCCTGCCCGGCGGCATTCTCGCGGCCTATACCACGGACTTGATCCAGGGCCTCCTGATCGTCGTCCTGTCCTTTCTGCTGATTCCCTTCCTGATCACGGAGACGGGCGGCTTCCAGGGCCTGCACGCGGCCGTGCCGCCCCGCTTTTTCGAAATGGTCGCCGCCGAAGGAATTTCCACGGCCTGGATCGTGTGGTTCGTGGTCGCCACCCTGTTCTCCGCGGCGGCCTGGAATACCAACTCGACCTATGGCACCGCGCGCAATGAAATCGCGGCGCGGATGAGCATCTTCGGCAGTATCATCAAACGCTTCTGCACCGTCGGCTGGATGCTGGCCGGTATTTTTGCGCTGGCCATCTACGGCGTGGGAACGATCGAAGGCGACGATGCCTTTGCCCGCCTCGCCGCGGATTTTCTCCCCGTGGGCCTGCGGGGGCTCATGCTGGCCTCCGTGCTGGCGGCCGTCATGTCCACCGTTGACGCCAACATGATCTTTGCCTCGAGCATCGTGACGAACAACATCTACAAGCCGGTCTTCCGGCCCGAGGCCTCCCCGGCCCACTACCTGTTGGCCGCCCGTTGCGCCGGGCTGGCGGCGGTGCTCCTGGGCTGGGCGCTGGCCACCCAGGTCGGTTCGGTCGTGCGCTGGGTCCTCATGTGCGAGCAGATCTGCGGCCTGGTGGGGGTCAGCATCTTCGGCGCCCTGATCTGGCGGCGGGCGACCCATTGGGGGGCGATCGCGTCGGTCTGCGTCATGACGCCCCTGTTCTACTACGGTACGGTCTATCGCCAGGACTGGACCCTTAGCCAGTGGACGCCGTTCTACCTCCTGCCGGGACTCGCGGCGTTCGTTCTCGTCTCCCTGTGCACACGGCAACACAGCCTGCGCTCGGTCCGCGAATTCTACGCCCGGCTCGATACCCCCCTGGGTGAGGAACATCGCCTGGCCGCCCAGGGCATCGAGGTGGACCTGGTGTCGGAACTCGACGGGGAAACCATCGAGGTCAGCCGCGCGGACCACGATATTTCCAAGCGCCTCTGGCTGCTCGATTTCCTCACCTGGCCCTGGCTGCTCCTCACCGGCCGCGCCCGGCTTGCGGACTACAAGGTGGACCTGATCGGCTTCTTCGGTGTGATCGCCTTCGTGGCGCTTTTCGTGTGGGGCATGTATTGGCTCAGCACCTTCGGCGCCTGACCCCGCCCCAGCCACAGGGTGAGCGGGTACAATCTCACGGGTCAAATTCGGGCAACGGGAGCTTGGCGGCGGTATTGAGGAGGGGGCATTGGGTGCAATCGGTGCGGTCGGTCAGGCAGAAATCCTGGAAGATTTGGATCAGGCCCTGACGTCGCAGGGGGTGGCGCGCGAGGGATTCGGGGGCATCGGGACCGAAGAGGGTATGCAGGGTTTGGCGTTGGATGGCATTTTCGGCTTCGGGGGGCAGGGCCTTGGCCCAGGCGGTGCTGTCGGGGGGGCAGCGTCCGGTGGCCACGAGCCAGGGCAGGACGACATTGGTGGTGATGGCGCCGGCGCGGGTGGCGCCGATCAGGCGGCTTTCGCGCGGCGTGGGGCGGGCGGCGAAGCCGGCTTGGCGGCCCCAGAGGGGATGGCGGACGGCGCCGAGCAGGCGGGG
>JAIPIQ010000202.1 GCA_021734645.1 Fidelibacterota bacterium
GGCAGCTCACGCTGCCGCACTCCAAAGTGTTGGCCAACGGTTCCCCTGCTTCTTTGGATCTGTTCCCGACCTTGTTTCTGGTTCTGGATGCTGGCATCGGGACGCCGCCGCAAATGCGGCCTACCACAGGTCCATGAATCGCGATTGCACCCGCATCACCGGACCTCGCATTTTCGCGCTTGACAGGGCGGGGGGCTTGGGTTCAGGATGCGCGCCGTTCCCCGATCCAGGTGGGTGGGGGAATCGGGCAGCGGCGAACGGAAGTCTGTGAAAATCAGACGCGGTCGCGCCGCTGTAATCGGCTACGAAAGCCAGAGAGCCACTGTTCCGCGCCCGCGGGACGGGAAGGTTGGCCGGTAGGACAAGCCGAGAGCCAGAAGACGTTGCGGCTGCCCGGGACGCTCGAAACTTTCGCACGAGGAGAGTCGGGCCGCCGGGTCAGTGGCTTTCAGATGGCCCGCCCGCGCCGCTCCTTTCCTTGTGCGAATCAAAGTAGGTAATCAGTATGCCTCCGCACGAGGGGCAGGAAGGAGCAGCATCATGCCGGGCATGATGAAACGTCGGGTACGGAACGCCGTCTGGGCGACGGCCATGATCTTGGGGGCGCTCGGGGTCCGGGCCCAGGTGGCCTCGTTTGACGACATCGCCAATTGGATTGGCAGTGGCGCCAACGAGGCGGCCCTGGTGATTGACTGGAATGACGGGCTGGCGCCCGAGTCCATTGTGTGGGGTTTCCGTTGGGATGGGGCCGCGACCGGGCTGGACCTGTTCCAGGCCGTCACGGCGGCCGACCCGCGGTTCGGGGATGTCGCGCTGACCGATTGGGGCTGGGGCTGGACCATTGACGGCATCGGCTACGACCTCAATGACAACGGATTCAGTCAGGCGGATCCGGGGGATCACTACAACCCGGGCTGGGCGGATCCGAATTTCTGGGGTTATTACGTGTATGACGGCGGTTCGCAGCCCTGGGACGGCGGCAACAACTGGACTGCGTCGAACGACGGCCTGGCGGACCGCGGTCTGAGCGATGGTTCCTGGGACGGCTGGCGTTATACGTCCTGGGGGGACGTGGGGCCGAGTCTGGGCCAGGCCGCGAGCGTCATTCCCGAGCCGGGGACGCTGCTGCTGCTGGGGTTGGGCGTCGGGGTGATCGCCTGGGCGCGGCGGCGCCGGGTCAACGGATGATGTGGAGCGCCCAGGTCATGCGCCGTTCTACTTCCTGTGGTGGGTTGACAAGCTGGTTGTGCGGGTGCGTCCTGGCAGCCGGTCTCCCGGCCATGGCCTGGGCGCAAAGCAACTTCGCGGCGCGGGTGGTCGCCTTCACCGGCGCGACCTACGGCTGGGCCGACCCGGTATCCGATGCCTATTACACGAACACCCTGGTGACCCTGGGGCGCCCGACCGTGGATACCACCGGCGACGGCTGGGATATTGAAGATCCCGTCGTGCCGGTCAATCCGCTCTATCCCGCCTGGCGCGCCCACGAAGTGGTGACCATCGCCGCCGGCGGCGAACTGATCCTGGAAATGGAAGAGACTGTCTGGGACCATCCGGACAACCCCCATGGCCTGGATTTCACTGTGTTCGGCAACGCGCGCCAAAGCGGTCCCACCTGGCGGAACGGTGATCCCGCCCTCACCAACTTCGGCGCCGGAACTTTTGCCGAACAGGCGCGGGTGGCCGTCAGTCAAGACGGCGAAACCTGGCACACGTTCACCAACGGCCCCTTTGCCGACGATTTCGCCCCGACGCTCGGCCGGATCTACGATCCCGCACAGCCCGACGCCAGTCTTGGCGCGTGGAATCAGTGGTGGGGAGCGCCCACCGATCCAGCCCTGCCCCTCGATCCGGCCATCACGGCCGCCGATTTCAACGGGCAAACCGTGGCGCAGGTGTGCCGCTGGTACGGCCGCAGCGCCGGCGGCACGAGTTTCGACCTGGCTGCGCTCGAGGAGCTGCCCGCAGATCCGGAAACCGGCCGCAAGTGGTTTCGCTACGTACGCCTTATTCAACCAGCGGGAGACGCCGAGGCGGAGATAGACGCCGTGGCGGCGGTGGCGCCCGTGCCTCCGTTTGTGCGTTGGCAAATCAAACACTTCGACTGGCGCGAGCGGGCCGACCCGGCCATCGCCGGCCCCCTGGCCTCGCCCGCGCAAGATGGCTGGAGCAACGTCCAGAAGTACCTGACCGGGCTCGACCCCTGGGAACCGGCCGAGCACGCGTTTGACCTGCGCCTCGAGTTGAGCGCCAACGGGCGCGAAGTCATCTTCGAGCGGCAGGCCGCGGCCGACGACCTGGCCCTGGCGGTGCAATGGACGGCCAATCCGGCCGACTGGATCGCAGCCGGCGCCGTGACCGATTGGCTCACGGAAGATCTGGGGGATGGCCGGGTGCGGGTGCGCGCCGCCCTGCCGGACGAGGCGGCGGCCTGTTTTGTGCGCCTGGTTCTGCTGGATACGCCGTGAACAGGGAGCCGTTTCAGTTTGCGGTCCGTTACAGCCGCTGTAATGGAAAGCGGCGGCCGTTACAGCCGCTGGAACGGAAAACGGCGGCCGTTACAGCCGCTGGAACGGAAAATGGGCGCCATTACAGCCGCTGGAACGGGCACAGCGCTTGCGCACTCGCTCGTGGCATGGGCATCCTGCCCATGCGGCACGGGCTGGGAGCCCGGGCCACGTCCGGCAAGCGGGCGTTCGGCAAGCGCGGCGCCGGATTCACGTTGATCGAGCTGTTGGCGGTGACGGGCATCATCGGGTTGTTGGTGGCGCTGGTGACCGGCGGGGTGGCGCGGCAGCTCGAGGCGGGGCGCCGCGTCGCCTGCGCCAGCAATCTGCGGCAGATGGGCATTGCCGCGCATAATTTCGCGGCTGCGCAGCGCGGGCGATTGCCGGAGGCCTATTTGATGAAGAATCCCCCCGGGCAACGCGTGGCGTGGGACTATACCACGGTCAAGACGGGGGGCGGATTCGAGGCTCAGCCCGGTTTGCTTTGGGGCGGCGCGGGCGTCGGCCTCAGCCAGATCCAGCAATGTCCGTCATTCCGGGGCGCGGCCAACTGGCTTGCGGATCCCTATACGGGCTACAACTACAACACCAGCTTCGTGGGCGTACCCGGCGCGCCCGCTGCTTTGGCCTCCATCGCCCGCGCCAGTCAATGCGCGCTATTCGGCGATGGCCAATGGGAGGGCGGCGCCAACAAGTTCATGCGCTCGCCCCTGCCAAGTCTTTCGGCGGAGGATCGCCGCCTGTATGGCCGCTGGGCCGGCACCCAAGGCTATCGCCATGGCGGCAAAACCAACGTCGCCTTTGCCGACGGACATGTCGAAACCCGTGAGGAAGCACACGGCGGACATCACGTCGCCCCGGATACCGGCTTTCTGTCCGCCGACAATCGCCTCTACGCCCTCGAATAAATGTAAGGATCTCACTCCCGGACCGGGTTGCGCTCGACCGCCCGGCGCAGGCGCGCCGCCTGGTCTTCCCCGCCCGCGTGATGCCAGAATACGTGGTCGCTGAGCGGATCGGCATAACGGGTGTGCCCGCCCACCAACACCGGCTGGCGCGCGGCGCTGACCACGCCCGGCTCGCGCACCGCGCGATCTCCCATCAGGGGCAGCGCCAGCCAGCCCTGCTCGCGCCCCGCTTCGACAAAATAGGCCGAACAACTGGGATGCAGCACGCAACGCGCGCCAATCGCCGGACTGATCTGGGCGCGATAGAAGGCCACCAGCAGGCGCGTGGCTGTCGCGGCCAGCCCGCGCCGCTTGTGCGGCGCGCGGGTCGCGGGCTGCGTGCCCGCCGCCAAAATGCGCTGCGCGCCGGTATCCTCCGGCGCATCGAGCAGAATCCGGCGCGCTTCGCGGCGCGCCGCCCTGTAATCCCCCTCGGCCCATAATTGCTCCGCCAGGTTCTGCCCGCGAGCCCCGGCGCTTGCCAGCAGCAAACCGGCCAGCAGCACTGCCGCCCGCAACCGCCCGCGCGGCACGCCCCCACAAAAAAACAACCGGGGGACGCCCCGCTGGCGGGACGTCCTCCGGTTGCCTGTAAACAACATCAAACCGGGCGATGAATCAGAAGAAATGAGCGCCGTATTCCTTGGCGTAGTCCGCCGTGGTCTTGCCGCTGGATCCATCAATGCCGTCCCAGACGGCAAAGACGATCCCCGCGTAGGGAATCAACCGGCACCATTCCCGCCAGTGAATATCCTTGCCGGCATTGTAGTCGCCTGCCGCGCGAACGCCGAAGCAGCAACCGGCAATGAACCCCATGAAGCCGCCCCGTTGGGCTTGTTGGGCCGCGGCGGGCAGCGCCAAGCCAACCAGCGCGCAAATCAGAATAATCGTCAATATCTTGTGCATCGTGTGAATCTCCTCTTCCGCTCAATAATAGTTCGCGCCGTATTCGGCCGCCAGATCCGCCCGGGTTACGCCCGCGGAACCGTCCAAGCCATTCTTGATGGCAAACACAATGTTGACGATCGGCACCAGCATTACCCACTCGCGCCAGTGCACGTCTTTGCCGGCATTGTAGTCGCCGCCCGTGCGGACACCGAACAGACAGCCCGCGATGAACCCCATGAAGCCGCCCCGCTCAGTTGGCGCCGCGCTGACTGTGCCCACCGTCAGGCACAACAAGGCCACCACCAATATCATTGCCGTTATTCTCATGCGTACTCCTTCTTCCTTTTGCCGGACGCTCCCCTATGGATGCGTCACCTGGCTACCATCCCATAGTCCCCGCCCTTTGGCAACCCTGTTTGCGGATATTTTTCAAGGGGTTCAGGGGGCCTCTGGGCCTCTACTGCTAAACTGGTGCAAGGGTCATCAATATCGCGAGCCCCGTATTTCCGTGTATTCGCGCCTGCCTGTGCGTTGCACGCAGACAGGTTCATTCGAAGTTCTATTTCGACGTGTTTCACAGCATATTCCACGGGATGGCTTCGATCTGTTCGGTGAGGCGGCGGGGGGCGCGGCAACGGCAAACGATGAGACCGCGGCGGGCTTGTTTGGGATAGGTATCCAGAAACAGTTTCAGGTGGCGGGCATCCTCTTCGCGGGGCGATTCGGTGGCTTTGACCTCGATGGGGATGACTTCGTCCGGCGTTTCGAGGATATAGTCCACTTCGGCGCCATAAGCGGGAATGCGGTAGCCGGCAAAGGTGTCTTCGAGAACCTGATAGAACGTGCGCAGGGTTGATACGGGTACGCCGCATTCGCGGGAGAGGTTGTGCAGGTTGATGATGCCGCCCGATTCCAATGCGGCGATCTCGATGAAATGGTGAAACGCGCCGACGTTACGGACCAGGGCTTCGCGGCGAATCTCCTCTTCTCCTGCAGGTTGAAGACAACGGTCCGGGGCGTGGCCAGGCGGCGCAAGAGCGTGGATTTGCCCGTCTGGCGCGCGCCAAACAGCAGGCGGACTTTGCCGGCCGACTCCGGGTTACGGAACGCGGCCTCCCCGAATCCTTAGCGAACTAGGGAAAACGCCTCCAAAGGGTTAAAGTAGGCCGGTTTCACTCTAACCCAAAAGGAACCGGCACGCATTTTCGTCCACGTCCTCGTCGTCGTCCTCGATGACAGGCCGAAGGGATCGAGGAC
>JAIPIQ010000203.1 GCA_021734645.1 Fidelibacterota bacterium
GGCGGGGGCGCAAGGGGTATAACCATTGAGCCGGGGCTTAGAAGCCGTACTGCGTCACCGGCACGAAGCCGATGGACTTGACGATTTCCTCACCTTCGGGCGACAGGTGAATGGTCATGAATTTGTAGAGCGGCGAGCCCAGTTTCGGGTAGCCATTCGTGAAGATGAACAGCGCGCGGGCGATGGGGTAATCACCCGAGATCACCGTGCCTTCGTTGGGTGTGATGCCGTTGACCTTGAGGGCCTTGACGGTCTCGTCCACGAAGCCCAGCCCGGCGTAGCCGATGGCGGCCGGGGTGCTCTGGACGCGCTGGCGCACGGCGCCGTTGCTGCCGACGTATTCGCAGCCGCCGGCGATTTCCTGCTTCTGCATGACCAGCCCGTTGAAGGTCTCATAGGTGCCGCTATTCGTATCGCGGCTGACAAAGACAATCTCCATATTCGGACCGCCCAACTCGCGCCAGTTGGCAATTTCGCCCGTGTAGATTTTCCGGATCTGTTCGACGGTCAGATCTTCCACCGGGTTGCTGGGATGCACGAGGATCGGCAGGCCATCCAGCGCCACCACATGCGCCACCGGCATCACGCCCTTTTCGGCGCAGGCCGCGAATTCCGTGTCCTTCATGAAACGGGACATCATGCCGGCGTGGCACGTGCCGTTCAAAATGCCCTTGGCCCCGTTGCCACTGCCCGACTCGCTGACCGTGACGCTGACGCCCGGATTGTTCTTCATGAAGAACTCGGCGAATGCCTTCCCGATCGGGCCGACCGTTGTCGAGCCGTCGAGCACGATCTGCTCTTGCGCCTGGGCGCTGGCCACGCCCATCATCACTACTGCTGCCAGTACCTTGCCACTTGCCTTCATCTATCTTCTCCTGGGTGCGATTCCGAAAGACCATCCTTCAGAATGCGCCCCCAGCTTGCGCCTGGCTGTGCCAGCACAGGATGAGCCGTTCGTTAGGATTTGGTTTGCGCGCCCCACGTTCCAGTGCCTGTAACGGAGACGATTATTGGTTACAGCGGCCGTAATGGCGGGCGCATTACGTTACAGGGGCTGTAACGGAGCGGCCGCGGCGGCGGGGGAGGATCAGGCGCAGGGTTGCCCCGGCGCCGGGCTGGCTCTCGACCTCGGCGCGGCCGCCGTGGAGGACCGCCACACGTTTGACGATCGCCAGGCCCAATCCGGTGCCGCCCCGCTGGCGGTCGCGGCCCTTGTCCACCCGATAGAAGCGTTCCCAGATGCGGCTCTGATGTTCGAAGGCGATGCCGGGGCCGTGGTCTTGCACCTGGACGCGGATTTCATTGGAGTTGGGGGCGTCAGCGCTCAGGGTGACGGTGGCGCCGGCCGGGCTGAACTTAATGGCGTTATCGAGCAGGTTGACGACAGCCTGTTCGAGGAAGAACGCATTGACCTCGGCGTCGAGGTCGTCGGGGGCCTGGAGGTCCACGGTCACCTGGCGGGTTTCGGCGGTGGTGCGGCAGGCGATGAGGGCCTGTTCGAAGAGGGTTTTGAGTCCCACGCGTTCGAATTCGAGGTCGCGTTCGCGGGCGCCGTGTTCGAGGGCGGAGAGGGAGAGGGTATCGGCGATCAGGGACTGGAGGCGGTCGGCCTGGCGGAGGATGATTTCGAGAAAATGGCGTTGGGTATCGGCGGGGGGGGGCGGCTGATCGAGGAGTGTTTCGGCAAAGCCCCGGATGGAGGTGATGGGGGTTTTGAGTTCGTGGGAGACATTGGCGACGAAATCGCGCTGGATGGTTTCGATGCGGTGGAGAGCGGTGACGTCGCTGAGGACGATCAGGGCGCCGAGGGACACGCCGTCGGGATCATGGAGTGGTACGCCGTTGGCCTGGAGGACGCGTTGGCCGTTGGCGAGTTTGACCCAGCACTCGATGGGGCCGGCGCCGGCCAGCACCCGTTCCATGAGGCGGATCAATTCCGGGTCGCGGACGAACTCGACGACCGGTTCGCCGGTGGCGGGGGTGGCGGCGGGAATCTCGAAGAGTTCGGCGGCGGCCCGGTTAAGGCGCAGGATGTGCTGGTTGTGGTCCACGGCGAGGACCCCTTCGCGCATGCAGGAGAGCAGCGCGCGCTCGGTTTCGTGCTGGCGGGCCATGGCGCTCAGGCGGTCGTCGAGCTCGGCGGTCATTTTGTTGAAGCTTTCCGCCACCTGGTTGATGTCGGTCACGGGGCCGTAGGGCACGCGCCGGTCCAGGTGGCCGGCGGTAACCGTGGCGATCCCGCGTCGCAGATCTTGCAGGGGGCGGACAACGAGCCGGGCGAAGAGCAGGCTGAGCAGCAGGGCGCCGGCCAGCAAGGCCAGCCCCAGCAGCCAGGCGGGTCCCCGCAGGTCGCGCAAGGCGGCATCCAGCCACTCCTGGCCCAAGGCGACGCGCACGATCAGCAGCCGGTCACCGGCGAGCCGCAGCGGCATGGCAGCATAATGCATGGGGCGGCCGACAGTTGCGCTGAAGCGGCGGTCCTGGCCGTAGCCCAAGGCCAGCGCGGCCCGCACTTCTGGGCGCTGGGCATGGTTCTCCATGCGGCCGGGTAACTGTTCGCCATCGCCCAGGACCGCGCCGTCGGCATCAAGCACCGTGAAGCGGAAGCCGGTGGCCTCGTGCAGGGACTGACAGACGTCCTGGATGGCCTCCGGCGCGGGGGGTTCCGGCAGCCCCTCGAGGCGATTCACCAGAAAGGGCAGGGCGCTTTGCAGGGTCTGGCGGAGTTGGGCGGTGGTAACCTGGCGCACCAGCCGTCGGCCGGTACACAACGCGCCGGCCAGGAGCAGGATGGTGAAGAGGGTGAATGCGCCGAAGACCCAACTGGCCAGCGAGCCCCGCTTCATGCCGATAGATCCTTGAAGCGATAGCCCACGCCACGGACCGTTTCGATCAGTTCGCCCGCTTTACCGAGTTTGCGGCGCAGGCCCACCAGTTGGACATCCACGGAGCGGTCGGTCACGGGGTAGTCCTTGCCGCGAATAGCATCCACGATCTGGTAGCGGTTGAACACCCAGCCCGGGCGCAGCGCCAGCAGGCGCAGCACCTCGAACTCCGTAAAGGTCAAATCCAGGCGTTTATTGTTGAGGCGCACTTCGCGCCGCCCCAGATGAATCAGCAGGGGCCCCCGCTCGAGGGTTTCGTCCGCCAGGGCCACGACGGGGCGCTCCGCCGTCCGGCGCAGAAGGGCCTTGACGCGCGCAACCAATTCCCGGGGTTTGAACGGTTTGCAGAGATAATCGTCGGCGCCCAATTCGAGCCCCACCACCACGTCGGTTTCATCCGCCTTGGCCGTGACCATGATCACGGGCAATTCGGCCGTACGTTCCTCCGCGCGCAGGCGGCGGCAGAGTTCGAGGCCGTCGAGATCGGGCAGCATGAGGTCGAGCACCACCAGGCGGATGCCGGGTTTGCGCAGGCGTTCGAGGGCGTCCGCGGCCGAGGCGACGGCGGTGACGGTCAGGCCTTCGCGTTCGAGCGTATAGGTCAGCAGCTCGCGGATATCCGCGTCGTCCTCGACCACCAGGATGTTTTTTGGCTTGTTCATGAGGTGGGCGGGGGAATGGGATCTGTGCCGGCGGCCAGGGCGGCGCGCTGGGCCTTGCGCCAGGCCTTGTGCGTGTGGCGGACAATCTGACCGGTGATCAGGTAGAGTACATCTTCGGCGATATTGACGGCGTGATCGCCGATCCGCTCGAGGGAGCGGCTGACGGAGTAGATCTGAAGCATGGTGGGCGCGAGGTCCGGCTCCGACCGCAGGCGCGCCTCGGCCCGGCGGGCCATGTCCCGATTTAGTTTATCGATCGGTTCATCTTGCAGGATGACGTCCCAGGCCATATCGCTGTCGAGTTGCACCAGCGCCGCCACGCTGCGGCGCAACTGGCGGTTGACGGCTGTGACCATGTCGGCAAACTGGAATTCGGCGGGATACGAGGCGCGGCCCCCGAGCTCGAGTTGGCGCTTGGCGACGTTGACCGCATAGTCGGCAATTCGCTCGAGGTCGGAATTGATCTTGATGAAGGCGACAATCCGCCGCAGGTCAATGGCCACGGGCTGGTACAGCGCCAGCATCTTCAGGGCCTCCTCCTCGAGGCGCACCTCCGCTTGGTCCACGTCCTCGTCCGCGGCGATCACCTGGCGGGCGCCTTGCTCATCCTGCTGCTCGAAGGCTCGCAGGGCGCGGGAGACCTGGTCCTCGACGGTACCGCACAGGCGCAGCACCAACTCCTGCAGCTTTTCCATCTCACGTTGTAGATGCACGGACATGATTTATTGCTCCTCAGCGGGCTGCGCTGCGCGGCCTGGACCGCTGACGGCGCCTCCGGCGTTGCGATTTCTAGTGTACAACTGCATTTTTATACAGGGTCACGTGGGGAAGGCGTGAAGAGCGCGTTAGAATTGCGTTAGGGCGCGGCATGTCCCTCCGGCGGCTGCGGGGGTGGGAGGCGACGGGCCAGGAGGGCATCGAGGGCGGCGGTGGGCAGGAACGGGATCAGGCGGGCGCCGAGCCGGGCGGGGCAGGTGATGCGGCGGCGGCGGAAGGGGCGCGGGCTTTCGAGGGCCTCGGCGACGGCGGTGGCCACGGCCTCGGGGCCCAGGGTAGGCCATTTCCGGCGCTGGGCTTTGCGGGCGCGCCGGGTGAACTCGGCGGCATAGGCGGGCGCGAAACGTGAGGGGGATTGTTCCAGGCCCGCGCCTTCGGCCACGGCCCGCTGGCGGAAGGCCGATAGAATCGGGCCCGGCTCGATCAGGCTGACGGCCACGCCCGTGCCGCGCAGTTCAATGCGCAGGGCATCACTCAAGGCTTCCAGGGCGTATTTACTCGCGCAATAGGCCCCGATGAAGGGCGTGACCACCAACCCCAGAATCGAGCTGATATTGACAATCCGTCCCGCTCCCTGCGCGCGCAGGCTCGGCAGCAAGCCGTTCGTCAACTCCTGCAGGCCAAACACATTGACCTCGAATTGCTGCCGCAAGGCCGCCCGGCTCAAGTCCTCGACCGCGCCCGGCTGACCGAAGCCCGCATTGTTCACCAAGCCGCCCAACTGTCCGTCCCAGCGCGCGAGAATCTCCCGGATGGCGCCCTGCACCGAATCGCTGTCGGCCAGATCAAGCGCCAATGGCTCGAATCCCGCGACCCGCAGCCGCTCGAGATCCTCGGGCTTGCGGGCAGTGGGCGCCACCGTCCAGCCCCGGGCGCGCAAGCACTCAGCCGTACTCCAGCCGATCCCGCTCGAACAACCCGTGACCACTACCCGCCGCGATGCCACAACCGGATGTTTCATGGGGACACCCTACACGCAATCCCGGCCCCGCGCAAGGGCGCAGCGAAACAGTTCGTGCGCGGCCCACTCTTACCCGCGACGCTTACCCTCTACACGTACACGCCGCCCTTGCTCGGATACACTTCCTTCCATCGAAACCCAACCGTTGGTTCCCTCAAGAACAGAACATTCCGCCCGTTCCAAGAGATTCGAGTGTAGGAGTGCGTGTACGAGTAGGGATGCCTCCGCGCATCCGGCGCGCGCTCTCTCCAATCCCCGCTGAGCCGTCGGCGGGATCTGCGGTTCAGGGCGGGCAATGAGGAACGGCGA
>JAIPIQ010000204.1 GCA_021734645.1 Fidelibacterota bacterium
ACCAGGATCCCGGTGAACGGCAGGCGCAGCGCGTGGATCACGCTGCCCAAACCGCATTCGTTCAATGCCCATAGCCCGACCAGGCGCTGGATATCCAGCGGGGGCGCGGCCTCCGGCGCGGGCGCGCGGGGCGGGGCGCTACGATCCGGGATCACGGACCGGGGGCCCATGAAATCAGCGCCCAATGGAACGGATTATGGAACAGCGCGCGGCCGGCCTGATCCCGGGGCAGGGCCTCGTAATAGGCCTTGAGCGCGCGGCGGTCCGGGGTGGCCAGGGGGCCCAGGCTCCAGGTGACCCGTTGGCGCAACTCGGCCAGGTTTTTGAGTGGGGTGGGGCGGCGGTGGTCGGCCAGGAACTCGAGCTGGGGCCAGCGACCCATTTTATGGAGCGCCAGCAACAGATAGAGATAGGAGGGCCGCCCGGGCAGGCCGTGCCGTCCCAGGGCGCGCAACAGGTCGGCGGGCAGGAAGGCGGGACCCGTCTTGTAGGTCAGGAAGACCCGGCGGCGGGCATGGGCTTCGAGTTTGCGCAACGCGGGCGTCAGGTGGGGGGTGGTGAAACTGCGGGAAGCGACGACGATATCGGCCACCGGCAGATCCGACCAGTCGTCGTCCCAGGCGCGCAGCCAGGTGCGCAGACCGCGCAGGCGCGCGGCGGCGGCGCGGGCGCGCAGGCGCCGGAGCATGGCGGGGGAGAAACCGAGGCCGCCGGCCCAGGCCAGCCGCGGCGCCAGGGCCAGGAGCAGATTGCCGTTGCCGCAGCCCACATCAAGCAGCGAGCGGGAGGCCGCGATGTCCGGCTCGAGGCGCTGCAGCAGCGCGCGGGTGTAGTCATCGGCCACCAGTTCGCCGGGCCGCAGGCGACTGGCGCGCTGGTCCCATTGGGTCGCGCCCATGGCCCGGAACGGCCCGGCGGCCATGCGGCCGGCGAACAAGGCATCCACATCGAGTTGTTCGAGATCATCGGGCCCGTAGACCCCGCCGGGTCGGGCCGCTTCAGTGGCGCCGGGTATAGACGAGCCAGGCCTGGCGGCCCGCTTCGGGGTAGCCTTCATAGAGCGCATAGTTTTCATCCAGGAGGTTTTCGATTTGCAGGGCCAGTTCGTCATCCGGGGTGGGCAGCCAGCGCAGGGTCATGTCCGCCAGCCAATGACCGCTCACCCGTCCGCCATCCGTCCGCGCATAGCGGGCATCCGCCGCGGACAAACCCGGCTCGATACGCCAATGCGGCAATCCCTCCCAGGCCGCCGTCAAACGGCCGCGCCAGCGGGGCGCCTGCACAGCCACCAGGGCGGCATCATCCAACTCGATTTCGAGATAGTCCACTTGAACGCGCAGGGTCCAATCCCGCGCGACCCGCCGGGCGCCGGACGCCTCCACCCCGTAGTGGATCGCCCGGCCCACATTGCGGACCTGGCTCACGTACGCGCCGGTCTCCGGCTTGAATACCGCCCGGTCTACCAACCGGATGGCATCGCGCACCTCGGCGGCAAAGATGGTCAGCCGCGCCTCATGCTGAGGCTGCCGCCGCTGCCAGCTCAGCTCGCCGCGGCGCACGCGTTCGGGCTGCAGGCCCGGATTGGGCAATCCATCATCAAGGCGGAACGCATAGCGTTCTTTCTGGGTCGGAAACCGGCCGGACTCCGACAGGCCCAGCGCCCATTGGTCGCCCGATGCCAGGCGATAGGTTACCCGCGCGTGGGGCTGATAGAGCTCGGCCGCTCCGGCCGCCTGATTGGCCAGGCCGGGATTGGTCGCGTCCCGCGGATCGAGACGCTGCCAGGCCAGGCCGGCGCGCAGTTCCCAGACTGTGCCAGCGGCATATGCCGCGGCGAGCCCCGCCCCGCCCAGTTGATCGGTATACGCTCGCGCGGGCTGTCCCGGTTGGGTTTCCCGATGCCGGTCCTGACGCCAATCGAGCTGGGCCTGGACCAAGAGGTCGGGATGGACGAAGCGGCCCACATCCAGGTTGGCGCCCAGCCGGGTATCGCGGTGGACGCTGGTGAAGGACCGCGGGCTCAGCCGGGTGGTGTAGGACGCGTCGTCGTAGGCTGCGAGGGTATTTTCGAAACGGTCCCAGTAGAGGCGCGGTTGCAGCCAGCCGTTCGGACCGCAGGGGGCGCGGCCCACCACGAAAGCGCCATCGCGGTCCCACTGGGGCCAGCGCCAATAGCGCGGCCGTTCGAACGGGTCGGCGCCGGCATAGGGTGGCTGTTCCTTGCTGGCCCGTTGAAAGTGATACCCCACGGTCAGTTCACTGTGCGCGGCGGGGGTCCAGCCCGCCTTCAACCGGCCGGCCAGGTCGGTGCGGCCCGAATTGACGCGCCGGGCGCCGCCGGAACCAGCGGGGCCGTCATAGGCGCGGGACAGTCGGAAATGATCCTGCCGGAAATAGGCGAGGTCGGCCTGGCTGAATCCGGCCGGTTCGCGAATCCCGAAACGGTAGGCGCCCAGCAGGCGCTCGCCGTCCCCCAGTCCCAGCCGCGCGGCGCCGGCGCGGGGCGCGGTCGGTATGCCGGACACCAGGGCCAACTGCCCGCCGGGGCCCTCCCGCAGCAGAGCGCCATCCGTAAAGCCCGGGCGCACGGCCACATAGTCGAGCCCCCACAGGGGCCAACGCGCCAGATCCACACTGCCGTCGTATGGCTGGGCCAGAGGAATTCCGTCCAGATAAACCGGCGTGGACCGGCTGTCGAACCCCCGCAGCGTAAAAATGGTTTCATTGCGGCTGCCGTCCCGGCCCAGGGCGAATCCCGGCGCCCCGCGCAAGGCGCCCGTCACATCGGGGGCCAACCCCGCCCCGCCATCCCCGGAGCGTCCCGGACCCAACCGCCAACCTGCCGTCTCGCCCGCGCGAACCACCACCTCGCCCAATTCAAACGCAGCCGGATCTTGGGCCGCCGCGAACCCGCAGGCAAACCCGCAAGAAACCAACCCCCATCCCCATTGCGCCCGGGGCCTCCGTCCCCGACCGCCAGAGGACAGCCCGGTCCCGTGGAACTGTGACTTCGCTGTTGGCATGCCGCCAATATAGCCAGGTCCGGCGGGGGCGACAAGACTACGCCCCGCGCGCAGGACAGGAAAGGTACCGACCTGAGATCAGGCAGTGATCAGTCTCCAGTATTCAGTGGGGGATTTTTCGCAGGGGTGAGAGAACTCGAGGCATTGGGGATGCAGACACGGAAGGCAATCGTCATCCATAGTCGTCGCCGTTCTCGTAAACCGAGAGACGAACGGACCCCCCCTGCGACACTTACCAGATTCCCTTCCATCGTAACCCCAAACTGCACCCCGCCCACACCTGAAACTTTGTCTTGCAAAGCATCGGGCGGGGACTAAGCTGGGGGGAGGAAAAACAAGGCCGGGCGCCCGGCAGAGGATGGTGGTCATGCTGGCTGGACAAGTACGCGAAGCGTTGGATTTGGTGCGCGAGTTGCAGGGCACGGTATTGGATGGCCAGGCGTTCCGGGGGTATTCGGGGTGGACGCGGGCGGCCTCGGGGGTGGGGGCTTTGGGGGCGGCGGCGGTCATGTCGCGGGGGTTTTATCCGGCCACGAATTGGGCGCATGTGATTGGCTGGGGGGCGTTGTTCGTGGCGGCGTTATTTTTGAATGCGGGGGCTTTGTTGTATTGGTTCTGGTTTGATCCGCGGGTCCGGCGGGATGTGCGGCGGTTGCGGCCGATATTGGACAGCGTGGCGCCGTTGGCGGTGGGCGGGGCCTTGACCTATGGTTTGCTGCAGCATCGTCTTTTCGATCCGTTGTTCGGGGTTTGGATGTGCATGTTCGGCCTGACCAACTGGGCCTCGCGTCTGGTTTTGCCGCGGCCGATTGCCTGGGTGGGGATTTTCTACATTCTTTGCGGCGCCGTCTGGCTGGCGCTGCCGGGCGCCGCCTTCCTGAACCCGTGGCCCATGGGCTTGATCTTCTTTGCCGGCGAATTGGCGGGGGGGTTGATTCTGCACTTTGATCAGACCCGCTATTTATCCTGGATCCGCTCGCCCGAACCCGGCGCGGCGGCCACCCGTACCACGCCATGACGACCGGGTCCCCAGCACCGTTTGACGCCCTGGCGCCGATCTTCCATGAGCCGCGCCGCCTGGCGCTCATGACGGCCCTGTGCGGCGCGCCGCGGGGGCTCTCCTTCGGCGAGCTCAAGCGGATTTGCGCGGTGACGGACGGCAATCTCAACCGGCACCTGAAAGTGCTCGAGGACGCGCGGGTGATTGCTTTGCGCAAGGTGCGGGTCGGCGCGCGGCGGCGGACGGTGGTCGAGGCCAGCGACCGCGGCCGCGACGATTTTCTGGCTTACCTGGCGGTATTGGAAGAAGTCTTGCACCGGGCGGCGGACGCCGCGGGCCTGGAATTTGACACGGTATCGGAATCAGTGCGGAGTCGGGCCGCCGTTGTACAACCCGGATGAAGGAGTGCCCCATGCAAATCGGATTGGATGCTTTGGCGCTGGACACCTCGCGCTACGTCCTGAACCTGCGCGACCTGGCCCGGGCGCGCGGGGTGGATCCCAACAAGTACTGCAAGGGACTGGGCCAGGAGTTGATGAGTATCCCGCCCCCCGATGAGGACGTGGTGACCCTGGGGGCCAACGCGGCCTGGCACGCCCTCGAGGCCCTGGACTGGCCCGCGATCGAGTTGCTGATCTTTGCCACCGAATCGGCCGTTGACCAGTCCAAGGCGGCGGCGGTTTATGCGCATGGCCTGCTGGACCTGCCGCCCGACTGTTTGTGCCTCGAAGTGAAGCAGGCGTGCAGCAGCGGGGCCGGCGGCCTGCTGCTGGCGCTGGATTACGTCCGGGCCAAGCCGACGGCCAAGGCCCTGGTGATTGCGGCGGATATCGCGCGGTACGGATTGCGGACGCCGGGCGAGCCGACCCAGGGCGCCGGCGCCGCCGCCCTGGTGGTCAGCGCCCAGCCGCGCCTGGTGGCGCTCGACAGCCGCGCCGGCTTCCACAGCGAATGCGTGATGGATTTCTGGCGGCCGAACTATCGCGACGAGGCGCTGGTGGACGGCAAATACTCGCTCAAGGTCTACCTCAAGGCCGTGCAATCGGCCTGGCAGCGGTACGCGGCCCGCACCGGCCGCGGCTTCGAGGACCACGCCCGCTTCTGCTATCACCTGCCCTTCACGCGCATGGCGGAAAAGGCCCATCAGCAATTGCTCCGGGAAACCGGCCACGAAGGGCTGTCCGCCGCGGAGGTCCAGCGCCAGATCGGCGGCGGGCTGCACTATAATCCCGTGATCGGCAACAGCTACACGGCCTCCCTGTTCGTGGCCTTGGCCTCGCTGCTCGAACACGAACAGGCCGTCAGCGGCGAGCGGGTCGGCCTGTTCAGCTACGGCTCGGGCTGCATGGCGGCCTTCTTCAGCGGCGTGGTGCAGCCGGGATACCAGCGCTATGTACAGGCTCAACGCCATGCCGCCCTGCTCGAAAGCCGCCAGGAATTGACCGTGTCGGCGTATGAGGCGTTCTATGCGGCGCACCTGCCCGTGGATGGCCGCACCTATCACTGTCCCCGCCACGAAACGGGCCTCTTCCGCCTGGCGGGCATCGAGCAGCATCAGCGCCACTACGACC
>JAIPIQ010000205.1 GCA_021734645.1 Fidelibacterota bacterium
CCCAGGGCGGCGGCCAGGTGGCTGATGCCGGAATCATTGCCGACGTAGGTGGGGCCCGCGGCCAGGAGGGCGGCCACCTGCTCGAGGGGTTCATCGCGGATTTGCGGGGCATCGGGTCGCGCTTGGGCGACGGCTGTGGCGCAGGCGGCATCGGCTTCGCCAAACAGGAATATGGGTTGGCGCTGGGCGGCGCGGGCCAGGTCGTAGAGGGTCAGGAAATGGGCCAGCGGCCAGTTTTTGGCGGGGCTGCCGCTGCCGGGATGGATGATCAGGGCGGGGCCTTGGGGCGCGAGGGCGGCCAGGGCGGCTTGTCCGCGGGCGCGCCACGCCGGGGGGACTACGAGGGTGGGGGCCTGGCCGCTTTCATAGATGGCCAGGGTTTCGAGGGCGCTCAGGAAGTGGTCGGCAGCGTGCCGGGTGGTGACCAGTGGGGAATGGCTGATGACCTGGGGCGCGCCCGCCGCGCGCAGGTTTTCAGCGACGGTTCCATCCGTGTTGTGCAGGAAGGAAATGACCAGATCAAACGAAGAGATATGCCGGCGTTGGGCGTCGTCGAAGGCCGGTTGCCAGGCGAAGAAGCGGGCAATGCGGGCTTCGTCAAGGCTGGACAGGCCGTCAATGAGTCCGCCCAGTCGAGCGAGGCGGCCATAGCGGGGATAGCAGACCAATTCCAGGTACGCATCGGGCCAGTGGCGGCGGGGCGCCGCGAAGACCGGCAGGGTAACAATCATGTCGCCCAGGGCGCCGCCGCGCAGAACCAGGAAACGAGGGGATTTCATGAGGTGGGCGCGCCTTGTCCGGGAGACTTCTTTTCCGGCTGGCGGTTGTGCTTGCCGCGCCCGGTTTTCAGGGACCCGGCGGAGAGAGGGCGGTGGCGCCCACCAGGGCCAGCAGGACGGCGCAGCCCAGGCAGAGCGCGCCGGCCAGGCGCACCTTCGACGCCGTGGGCAGGAGGCGTTCCTGCCAATGGCGGAAGCGGAAGGGGCTCAAGAGCCAGATCATGCCGGTGATGGCCAGGGCATAGGCGAGGGCCACGATCAACAAGCGCCAGAGACTGGGGTGAAAACGCACGGCCCGCAGCAGGGGCGTGGGAATCAGCAGGAAGAGCCCGCCGAGCGCGCGCGGCGCCAGCAGGTCGTTCATCAGGCAGGCAATCAGTACGATGACCACCGGCAGGGACGGATACAGCCAGGCCTTGAGCCAGGCAAACGAGCCCAGACTCATGGCGTGGACCAGCCAAACCACCCAGACCATATCCACCACGGTCAAAATCCGGCCCGGCCACCGGGAGCGTGGAAAGGCGCGCAGGGCGCCCCACGCCGCCGCGGGCGCGGCAAGGGCGCCGGCGCCCAGCAAAAAGAATGCGCCCGCGAGGCTCCAGGCGGCGATTTGGCTGGTCATGAGGGCCTTCCGGGGTGACGCGCGCGGCTAGTTCTTCCGGGCGCGCAATTTGGGGCTGGGAGAAACCAGCATGACCAATTGGCGGCCCATGAGCTGGGGCGCCTGTTCAATGGTGATGTACTCCTTCATGTCCGCCGCCGCGCGATTCATCAACTCGAAGCCCAATTCGCGATGGGCGTTTTCCCGTCCGCGAAAGTAGAGGGAAAACTTGACGCGGTGGCCCTCTTCGAGAAACTCGGTGGCATGGCGCAGTTTGGTGGCATAGTCGTTGTCCGCCACATTGGCATGAAACTTGACTTCCTTGACTTTGGTCTGGGTCTGGTTGCGCCGTTGCTGGCGTTGTTTCTTGTCGCGGTCGTACTTGAATTTGCCATAGTCCATCAAGCGACAGACGGGTGGCCGGGCCATGGGCGCGATTTCCACCAGGTCCAGGCCCTTGCTTTCCGCCAGGGCAATGGCATCCCGGGTGTCCATCACGCCGATCTGTTCGCCGTCCGCGCCCACGCAGCGCACCTCGGGCACGCGGATTTGCCGATTCATGCGAGTGCGCGGCCCCGTGCCGCCCTGCCGTCCTTGAGCCATCCCAATATCCATAGTCTCTTTCTTCAGTTCTCAACGGCCAACGAGGGCTCGGCCGCTGCGGCTTGTATGCGCGCCACAGCCGCCGCCAGCGGCTGGACGCCCTGGTCTCCCGCGACCCGTTCGCGGATGGAGACCGTCCCCTGGTCCGCTTCCCGCGGACCACAAATCAACATGAAGGGCACCTTGTCCATTTGGGCTTGGCGAATCTTGGCCCCGACCTTATCCTGGCGCCGGTCCACCTGCACGCGCAGATCCGCCGCGCGCAACGCGGCGGCGACCTCCTCGGCATAGTCGGCCTGTTTTTCCGTCAGGGGTAACACGCGCGCCTGCTCGGGGGCCAACCAGAGCGGAAATGCGCCCGCGTACTGCTCGATCAGGATGCCGAAGAAGCGCTCGATGCTGCCCAGCAAGGCGCGGTGAATCATGTACGGCCGGTGGTTCTGGCCGTCAGCCCCGATGTAGTTCAGGTCAAACCGTTCGGGCAGATTGAAATCGAACTGGATGGTGCTGACCTGCCATTCACGCCCGATGGCATCGCGCACCTTGAGGTCAATCTTGGGGCCGTAGAAGGCGCCGCCGCCCGGATCTTCGGCAAAGGGCAGCGCTTCGGCCTCGAGGGCGGCGCGCAGGGCCGCGGTGGCATCAGTCCAGCGCGCGGGGTCGCCCACGGCCTCGTCGGGCCGGGTCGCCAAAAAGGCCGAGATGTTCTCGAAGCCGAAGGCGCGCCAGATGGCGATGGCGAAGCGCAGGGTCCGGCGGATCTCCGCGGCCATTTGTTCGGGGGTGCAGAAGATGTGGGCATCGTCCTGGGTAAACCCGCGCACGCGCAGCAGGCCGTGGAGCACGCCGGCCTTTTCGTAGCGATAGACCGTGCCCAGTTCCGCCCAGCGCAGGGGCAGCTCGCGGTACGAGCGCCGACCCGTCTGATACATCTGGATGTGAAACGGGCAGTTCATGGGCTTGATGTAATAGGAGGCGCCCTCGATTTCCATGGGCGCGTACATGCTCTCGCGGTAAAAGCCCAAATGGCCGGAGGTTTCCCAGAGCTTGGACTGGCCCAGATGCGGGGTATAGAGCAGCTCGTAGCCGTGGCGGAAATGTTGCCGCCGCCAGAAATCCTCGATGACGGAGCGGATGCGCGCGCCCTTGGGGTGCCAATGAATCAAGCCCGGCCCCACGTCTTCCTGGATCGAGAACAGGTCCAGCTCGCGTCCCAGCTTGCGGTGATCGCGCTGCTGGGCTTCGGCGAGTTGCTCGAGATGGGCCTCCAGATCCGCCTGGGTGGCGAACGCGGTGCCGTACAGCCGTTGGAGCATGGGATTGGTTTCCCGCCCGCGATAATAGGAACCGGCAACGGTCAACAGCTTGAAGGCGCCGATCTGGCCGGTGTGTTCGAGGTGGGGTCCCCGGCACAGGTCCATGAATTCCCCCGTGCGATAGAAAGTGATTTCGTCGTCCGCCGGGATATCCGCCAGGCGTTCGAGTTTGTAGTGCTGGCCCTTTTCGGTCAGCCAGGCGGTGGCCTCGACGCGGGACATGTGGAGGCGCTCGAAGGGTTCCCGGGCGGCGACGATCCGGGCCATTTCCGCTTCGATTGCCGGGAAATGCTCCGGGGTCAGGCGCTCGGGCAGATCGAAATCATAGTAAAAACCGTCATCCGTTGCGGGGCCGATGTCCAGTTGAACGTGGGGGAATAGCCGGCAAACCGCGGCGGCCATGACATGCGCGGCGCTATGCCGCATGCGGTCCAGTTGTTCTTCAGTCACTGTGCTTGGTCTTCCTCATGTTTAGGCAGGGATACCCTCTGCCGGGCGGTTTGTCAAGCGCGCCCGGCCCGTATTCCAGCAATTCTCATTCAATCTGCCGTGGGGCTAGCGGAGGCGCCGCAGCACCTCGTCGGGCGCCAGGTCGGCGTTGAGGTCCCCCAGACGGTCTTCGGTTGCCGGGGTCAAGGCCTGACCGAGGCGGCTGTAAAATTCGTTCCGGGCGACGGGTTCCAGAAAGTGCTGCTGGGCCCAGGGGCTCAGCAGGCCCAGGCCCGCCCGGTGTTGGAGGACGGTATGGGCGTAGGCCAGGTAGGCGCCGGCCCGGAAATCCTCGGCCAGGGGCGCCAGGGCCTCGCACTCGATGTCATCCACGAAGGGCAGGCCGGGGCTGTTCATTTCCGTGCCGATGAAGAGGGGCAGGGCGCGGCGGCGGGCGGTTTCGACTAATTGATACAGCCGCTCGCGCCGCGCGTCGGGCTGTTTGGGATCGTAATTGCGGAAAGGAATCAGGGCGATGGCGGCGACGCCCGTGGCCAGGGCCACATCCAGCAGGGTATCGAGCTGCTGCTCGCCGGCGGAACCACCGTCCAGCCAGGCAATCGTGGGAATGGCGCCGGCGGCCAGGATAAAGCGGTTCATGGCGGCCTGGGTCGGGAACGAGCCGGCGGCGGGTTGAACGTAGCCCACCCCGCCGCGTTTCATGGTCTTGGCCCGTACCAGTGCCTGTAGTTTGGGGCCGGAAGGCAGATCCAGCGCGGCGGCCTCCGGGCCGCATTTCGCGCTCCAGAAGGCCGCCAGGGCGGCGGCATCGCCCTGGAAGTGGTCCGCCGCGCGCCGGGCGTAGGCGTGGCAGATGTGCCGTTCCGTGGCGTTGCCGGCGGGCGTCAGCGGCGCGACGTCGCGCGCGAAATCGAGCTGCACGGGATCCAGATACGCATTGACTCGCGCAATCAACTCGCGGTTGCGCTGCTCGGCCGTGGCGCGCATCTCCGCCAGGAACGCCAGGGATTCAGGATCAAGCCGGGTGGTGGTGAAGCCCACCCCCATGTGATAGGCAATGCCGGGCTCCCCCGGTGAATTGATCTCGAACGGCGCCAACTCGGGCACAAAAACCCGCGACTCAATGCCGACGCAGCCCCGCAAATTGAGCTGTCGGCTGGCGTGCAGAAATTCATCAAGACCGTCCAGGACATCGAAATCCACAATGCCCGCCGCATTCAGCCCGCGCTCATGCGCCGCCACCGCGAAACCCGTGGGCGAATACCCCTCGGCATTATACGAGAAAAAAGTATGCGCATGAAGATTGACCAGCCCGAATTCAGCCCGGGTCGTTTCGCGCGCGGCCGTCAAATACGTTTCAAGCGCCGCCGCCCGTACCGCCGGGTCAAAATCATTCAGTTGCTGCTTCATTACTCACTCCTTGGGTGACATCACCCGCACCGTACACCAGGCGGCCGTCCATTCTCAAGGCTGCATGGGGCGGCGGCTTCGACGGCGGCCACGATGGCGTTGAGCCAGGCGGTGGCGGCGGCGCAGGCGTCAGGGGGCAGGGCGCGGACGGCTTCGAGGTGGTTGTTGGTTTGGGCGGCGGCGGGGGACCAGGCATCGAGGAAGGCCTGGCGCGCGGGGGCGCCGGTGTCTGCGGGGGGCGGGGTGCGCAGGGTGGGGGTGGCGCGTACCCAGGCGGCGTGCCATTGGCGCAGGCGTTCGGCGCCCGCCGGATTGCCGGCGGCGGCTTCGCTGGCGGCGGATTCCGGCAGGCGCTGGGCGACTTCGTCGAGGCGCT
>JAIPIQ010000206.1 GCA_021734645.1 Fidelibacterota bacterium
TCCCGGAGAGTCGCTGAGCGAATATGCGCCGGACGGGCCGTATACCGATATTCCCAGCGCCGTCGAACGGGTGCTCACCCTCGCGCGCTCGGGAACCCGCAGGCCGAACGGGATGATCCTTTTGTCGGACGGCCGACAGCTCGATTCGGCGGCCGGCTACCCCGAAGCAGCCCTGAGGGCCCGGGCGCAGGGCGTGCCCATCTATGCGGCCGTCCTCGGCGGCGACGTGCAGCGGCGCGACCTCTCCGTTGAGATGAGCCGGCGGCAGTACGTGGCCTTTGTGAACCAGGAAGTGCGGTTGACCGCGAAACTCAAGGCGCGCGGACTGGGACGGCTTCGGCCGAAGGTCCGCCTGAAGGACGCTTCGGGCAACGTGCTGGAAGAAAAGGACGTGCTCCTTGAAGACGGCGGGGAAGCGTCGGTCCGTTTCGCCATAACCCCCCGTGAGGCTGGCCATGCCCGTTACTCGGTCGAGGTTCCGCCCTGGCCCGGCGAGGATCGTAGGGCCAATAACACCGCCCGCGCCGGCCTGTCGGCGCTGGACAGCCGCATCCGGGTGCTCGTGGCCGAGGGTGTGCCGTTCTGGGACAGCAAGTTCATGGTCCAGCTCCTGCGCCGGGAACCCAATGTTGAAGTCACCTCGGTCTACCGCCTCTCTTCCGAGAGGTTCTTCCGCATAGAGACCCGGCTCGACCAGGCCGCCGAGATATCGGAGGCGGTTTTCCCGGACACGGCAGAGGTACTGAACCGCTACGATGTGATCGTTTTCGGCAAAGGGGCCGAGTACTTCCTGGACCCACCGCGCATTCGACTGCTGCGGGAGTTTGTCCGCGACCGCGGCGGATGCGTACTCTTTGCGCGGGGCAAACCCTACAGCGGCCGGTTTCCCGAGATGGAGATACTGGAACCCGTGACCTGGGGTGCTGCGTTCGGCCGACCCTTTTCCCTTCGTCCGACCGGGGAGGGCCAGGCGCTGGGACTCTTCGGCGACCGGTTGCCGGCACCGGACGATGTCGCCTGGGCGCAGTTGCCGCCGTTGCATTTTGCCAACCGCGTCAGCACGATCAAGTCGTTCAGCCATGTCTTGATGAAGGGCCATGCACCATCGGGACAGCACGAGTTCCCGGTCTTGATTGGCCGGCGGTTCGGCAAGGGCGTCCTGGTGACCGTGAATGCGGAGGGGCTTTGGAAATGGGACTTTTTCCCTGAAAACAGCGACGCGGGAAGTATGTACGAGGAATTCTGGACCCAGCTTGTGCAGTGGGCCGTGACCTTTGCCGACTTCCTGCCCGGCACGGAGTATGCGGTCGCGCTCAGCGCCCATACGGTCTACCCGGGTGAGGCTGTGCGCGTACGCATTACCCACCGCTTTCCCTCCGAGTCCTGCCCGGCCCCCGAGATTCGTGTAACGCGGGATGGCCGGCTGGTACGGACGGTGCGGCCGTCGGCCGCAGGGAACGATCCCGGCCGATGGGAGACGGTTTTTGCCATGGATGCACCCGGCATGTACTACCTCACGGTGCAGGGCGAGAAGGAACATGCTGGCCGGGTCCGAACGGTTCTGGAGGTATCCGCCCCGCTCCGCGAGCAGGACCTTCGCAGCGCCGATCCCGACTTTCTGCGCGACCTGGCGCGGACTTCAGGCGGCGGATTGATCGAACGCGCGCAACTGGCCGAGCGGGTTCGCTCCTTCTCGCACGAGGCCCGGTCCGTGGACAAAAACCGGGCGGCCTGGCAGCCCGCCTGGGATCGATGGTGGCTGTTGTGCCTCACCATTGCCTGCTTCGGCGCTGAATGGTTCTTGAGACGAAGGAACGGGTTGTTGTGACTACCAAACGTACGGAACAGGTATACTGGAACTTGCTGGTGAACCGTCTCCGGCGCCGGCGAGTCGGCTTGGTGCTCCTGGCGGTCTTGCGGACGGCGACCGGTGCGGGTTGCCTCTTCGTGGTTTTCTTTGCGGCGGACTACTTCATGGCCCCGGGGCCCCGCACACGGCTGGTGCTGGACGCTGCCGCTCTGGCGTGGCTGGCTGGGGTGCTTGCGTTCGGTATCGGACAGGCCGTTCGGCTGTCGCCGAGGCAGATGGCCGTACGTCTGGACCGGGTCATGGAAAGCCCGCGCAAAACAGCGCTCAGCGCGCTGGAACTCTCGCGCTGGCTGAATACGCAGGACGAAGAAGGGTTGGGTTCATACCTGGGAACATCGGCTATCGCCCGGGCAGTCGGCATCATCGAGCGCACGGGATGGCGCGAATGCCTTCCCTTGCAGGAACTCCGCCGGCAGGCCCGGGGCCTGGGCCTGTGTGCCGCCGCGGTCGCGGCGGTCTGCGTGTGGAACCTCGAGGCTACCGGCATCATTGTACAGCGAATCGTCGCGCCTTTCCGGGACGTTCCGCCCTACAGCGCCTTCACCTTCGAGGTCACTCCGGCGCAGGCGCAGGTGATCTACGGCGGCGACCTTTTCATACAGGCGGACATCACCGGAGAGCAAATCCCCGATGAGGTCTGGTTCGTCACGCGTTTCGGCCGGAAGACGTACCGAACCGTGTGCTTCCAGGAGGGACCCACCCGGTTCGCCCAGCGTCTCGAACACGTGATGCAGCCGGTTGAATTCTGTTTCAGGACGGGAAAGGCCCGCAGCCGCTGGTACCCGGTCTCTGTCCTGCTCGAGCCGCGTGTGGCCGTGGCCGCGGCCCGTGTGGTCCGCCCCGAATACACCGGATTGCCTGCGCGCACCTTTTACATCGGCAGCGAAGATCTTGCCGTCCTCAAAGGCTCAAAAGTCCAACTCAAGGTGACCAGCAATCGACCGCTGCTTGACGGCCGGGCCGAGATGTATCCCGCCGGCTGGGAAGACGCCGGCAGGATTTTCACGGGGCAGAAGATCGGGCCCCATTGCGTGGCCTTCGAATGGGCGGCGAAGGACGAGGTCGACATCGAGATCACCCTCAGGGACATTCGCGGCACGGAGAGCCGAACGCCTTACCGCTTTGCGCAGCGCATCCTGCCGGATCAGCCGCCCGACGTGGTCATCGAAGAGCCGCCCCTCTTCTCGCTGGCCACCCCGTCGGTCCGCATTCCCATCAGGGGATATGCCGAGGACGACCTGGGCCTGCGTCATGTTGGCCTCGTGAGAGCGTTGGTCGGCTACCGCGACAGAATCCGGCCCGCCGGTTTCGCGGGGGCCGCCGCTGAGTTTGTTCTGGAAGACGAGATCGACCTGGCAAGACTTGGAGTGCGCGAAGGAGACATCCTCGAGTTTTACCTTGAGGCCTCCGACCTGAACCCGCGCCTCACCGGGGTCTCGGTGTCCGAGGTCGCCCGACTGCAGATCATCTCGGAAGAGGAATACGCCCGGATGCTGCGGCTGGAGGTCACCACGCGGGAGTTTCTTGAGCGCTTCCGGGCCGCCGAAGCTGGCTGGTCCCGACTGCGCGACGCGATGGAGAAGCTTGAGAGCGGCCTCGCATCCGATCAGACCGGCAGCCGGGAGGCCGGGCAGTCGGTACAGGAGGCCCGCCGGGCAACCGATGAATTGCAAGAGACGCTGGAGGGTCTGGTACAGGATTTTCCTGCCTACGACCTTGAGACGCAACTGCAGGATGCCTCCCAAGACGCTCTGGAACTCGTCCGTCGGACCGCCGATGTGCTTGCTGACACCCGGCCCCCGTACGAGGGTCTGCGCCGGGTCCTGGACCGCTTGATGCGGGATTATCGCCGGGCCGAAGAAGCTGTCCAGTCCGTGGCCGCCCGGGCCGAAGAAACAGCCCGGCTGGCCAGGATCATGCAGGACGCGCTGACGTTTACCCGACTGGTCGGCGAACAGGAGCGTCTGGTGCGCCGGCTGGCTCGATTCAAGGGGGATTACCGAAATGAGGACATGGCCCTGCTGCCCGACATGCAGCACAGGCAGCAGTCCATTCGCGAAGCCCTGGTGCGGCTGATGGGCGACCTGTCCGAGCATACAAAAGACATTCCCTTCACCTATACCGCGCTTGTCAGCGACGTTGACGCCTTTCAATGGGGCCTAAACCAGGCCGGTATCGATCTGCTGATGCAGCAGGCGGAGAACAAAGCGCATAATCGCGACGGCCGCGAGGCGCACCGTTATGCCCGGAGGGCGCTGGAACAGATGCAGGCGCTTATGCAGACGTGCGCGGGGAATGCCTTCGGAGGATGCTGCCAGGGCGAACTGCGGTTCCATGTCCGGGCAGAGATTCGGGAAACGATTCGCCAGATGCTCGCCGCGCTGTGCCTGCGCGCGGGGCATGGAAACGATTCGCTGTCCGGGTACGGCGTGGGCCCGTACGGATCCGGTTTTGGCGGGTCTTCCAGTGACGGCTACTGGATGGGGGGGCACTCGTTGATGAACGTGCCGGTGTTCGGTCCGGACCGCCGGGCCTTCCGGTCGCATTTCGAGCGCGGCGGGGGCCTGGCCCCGGGCGGCCGGCGGCGCGACGGCCGGCGGCGTGCCGGCACGCAGGGCGGAGACCGCTTCGCGGTAACGGAGCAGGAAAGCGTCACGGCCGCCGGCATGTCGTTCGAGCAGGTGCCCGGACCTTATCGTGAGGCGGTGAAAAAATACTTTTCCGGGGAGGAAGAGCGGCCATGAAACGAATCATCCTCTGTACAGCCATCCTGATCGCGCTCGACAGCCACACGGCCTCGGCCAAGGAGGGCATGATCCAGTGCGCTAATCTGATCTACGGCGGCACCCGTACCTCGCGCTGTTTCAGCGACGAGTTTCTCAGTGCGGTTCAGCGCGATACGACCATCGCCACCGAACGCCGTTTCAAGAGCGTCAAGATGGCTACGGACGAGCTGTTCAACTATCCCTTTGTCATGATCACCGGAGAGACGGACTTCCGATTCACAAGCCGCGAGCGGGCGAACCTTGAAAAGTACTTGGCCAGCGGCGGCTTTCTCCTGGCCTCGGCGGGTTGCTCAAACAAGGACTGGGCCCGCGCCTTCCGGCGCGAAATGCGGGCCCTGTTCGGCCGTGACAGCCTGCAGAAGATCCCGATGGACCATCCGATCTTCCGGACCGTGCACGAGATCGAGACGCTCGAACTGCAGCACCCGGCGCCCGATGCCCAGTTGGAGGGCATCCAGTCCGGCGGGAAGCTGGTCGTCGTCTACTCGGCCCACGGCCTGAACGATACGAAACATACGGAGGGATGTTGTTGCTGCGGAGGCAACGAGATCACCAATGCCCTGCAGGTCAACGTCAACATCCTAGTTTATGCGCTGATGTACTGATGCAAAAACGGCTGTCCATCCTGCTGGCCGTTCTGATCGGCCTCGTTTTCCTGCCGCCCAAGGCCTGGACCGCCCGGACCCTTCCGGCACAGAGCCGGGACGGTAGGCGAACCTGGAGCAGCCTCCTCGATAGATTCGACAACGATGTGGCCTTCTGGCAACAGGACCTGAACGCCGCGCTGTCCGCCGCCTCCGCGGAATACAAGCCGGCCCTCGCCTTCTTCAGTT
>JAIPIQ010000207.1 GCA_021734645.1 Fidelibacterota bacterium
CCGATGGCGAGGTTCGTCGGAGCGTAGAGCCGCACCTACTCATTCTTCGGGACAGCGGGGATCATCCGCAGCAACTCGCGGGTCGCAGGATCGAACACGCGGACGACATGATTCTGAAGATCCGCGACATACAGGTAATCCTCTGCAACCAGTACATCCACCGGCTTCATGTCCATGTCCTGACCCACAGCGTTCAGGTACCGGCCTTCAGCGTCATAAACCAGTATCCGGCCCTGTTGCGTATCAGCCACGTACCGGTTGCCCTGGGCATCAATGTCGATGTTGATCGGCTTTCGTAACCGGCCGGCACCGGAGGGCATGAAATACTCCCATTCGCGTTGCTCGAGACTGAGAACGTGGATTGTGGCCGTCTGCGAATCGCAGATGAAGATGCGACCGTCCTTCATCGCAACCCCATAAGGCTTCGCCAGCGCGCGACGGGCGGGCGGGCGGCCTACAAGGTAGGTCAGCAATGCGTTCGGCGGCGGCTCGAAGTCCTCAGGGCGCGACAGGCTCGTCAGGTACTGCAGGCGCGGGGGGGCGGGCGGGGCGGGGAAGAACTCCGCGGGCGCGACGGGCCCCCGGTTGCGCGTGGCGCAGCCAGTCGGCATCAGCATCGCCGCGGCACCGGCAACGACAGCCAACACTCGTAGAAACGGCTCGGCTCGGCGTAGTAGCTTCATTCCGGTCGGTCGTGTCATCGGGACTCTACTTGTCGTGGCACGTCAGACAGAGGTCACTGCCGGCGTTCGATTTGACCAGCAGGTGATCTACGCCGCTTTCGTTGTGCGGGTTGTGACACGAAGAACACTCCACCTTGTGCGCGTAGAGCAGGTCTGTGTCAATCGTCCCGCCGATTCCCGAACTGGCCCCGGGGTCAAACAACCCCCCATCGTCCGCGGCCAGAGCGGAATCATAGGTGAACGAAATGGGATGGTCGTCGCTCAAGTCGGTTCCGAGGTTGGCGTCACCGCTGATATACTCGGCGCCGGCATTTCCGCCAAAAGAGTCGAGCGCCACGCTGCCGTCATGGCAACTCAGGCAGGCTTTCGAGACGCTGCTGGGCTGCCCGACCGTGGCGTTCAAGGTGGCGCTGCTGTACAAGACGAAATTCTCGCGGCTTGAGTCGTGGTTCCACAGCGGCACATCGGTTCCCTGCGCGTTATGAGGCGTGTGGCAGGGGACGCAGATCTGCCCGCCGCTCCAGGTTCTGCCGGAGAAGTCGTGGGCCGAGCCGACGATGCTCTGTGATCTCACCGGCGCAGGCAATCCCAGCGCGCAGATGATTCCCACCACAAAAAGAACGAATGGATACCGCTTCTTCATTATCTTCCTCCCGTCCGAACGTGCCTCGCCGGTCTCACGGCCGCCGCTCCTCTCCCTCCGAATTCAACACACAACTCAATTTCCTGCCGAGTTGGGGCAACCGGTGCCCACAAGCTCAATTCCCCTGCCTTACGCGGCCCACGGCCCGGCGTGTGACGGCCCGGCTAGGAGGGCATAGCTGTGCAGCCCGGGCAGCAGGAAATTCACACCAACGTACGTGAACAACACACTTGCAAAACCCGCGACCGCGATCCACGCGGCCCGTCTGCCTCGCCATCCACGCATGAAGCGACAATGCAGATACACGGCATAGATGAACCATGTGATCAGGGACCAGGTTTCCTTGGGGTCCCACGTCCAGTAGCTGCCCCACGCGGAGTTTGCCCAGACGGCTCCAGTGATGATACCAACGGTCAGGAATAGAAAACCGAAAGCGATGGTCTTTTCCACCATCACGTCCAGTGCGTCAGCCGTTTCGGACCGTGACTGGCTGCCCTCGCGGCTCGCAACCAGGTAAGCGATCGCCCCGATAAACGAGACGGCGAAGCCGGCGTAGCCAAGAAAACAAGTGAAGACGTGGACCGAGAGCCAGTTGCTCTGCAGTGCGGGCATCAGTGGCTTGATGTCCGATCCGAATGCACTTGCATAGGCAAGCGCCAACACCGCGAGGAGCGTCGCGGCGGCCCCGACGACGGGCAGCTTGATGCGCACCCTAACCACCAGGTAGACGGCGACAATCGCCCAGGAAAACAGCACCAGAGACTCGAACATATTGCTGAAAGGTGCGCGACCGGCGGCATGCCAGCGGACGGCCATATAGGCGGCCTGCAGGACCGCCCCCGCCACCAGCAACCCGAGCGCGGGCAGCTCCACGGCGCGCCGACGGGTACACAACGAGACCACGGAAACGACGAGCGCCGCCAGGTAAGCAACAAAAACCAGATTGAACAACAACGTCATCACTCTACCTCGGAAGTATTGCTCCGCCGGGGCCGCCCCGGAGGAGCCTGCGGGTACAGATAGAACACCGCAGCCAGACCAATAATCATGAACAAGAACCCAGCGTAGACAACCGGGACCCCCGGGTCCCTCACGACCTGCAGCGACGTCCACTTCAGATCCTGCGGGTTGAACCCCGACTGATAGAATGTGTAGCCCCCGTAGCGCAGCGGGGCATTGACCTCGATGGTCTTCGCCACGACAACATTCGTGCCGTCAAGGACCTGCAGCGTACTCTTGTAGTCCTTCACCTGCGGCTTCCCGGGGTCGTCGACCTTCACCTCGTAGCGAAAATCCAGAACGCTCGCCGCACCATCGGCACCGTGCATGTTGAAATCGGGGTGGAAGGCGAACAGCCATTGCTGGTTCGTGACCCCGCCGGCCACCGTCTCCACAAGCAGCGCCGGATTGCGCGGCTCATCCGAGCGGTTCGCGACTCCTCTTGTGTCGACCACAAAGTCGGCGACCTTCCGGACAACGCGTAACTCGATCGGGCCTGTAGCCCCGGCCGCGCCGCCCTTCAGCTTCAGCCGCTTCTCGGTGCCGACCTTCGACGACAACTTCCACTGCCGTCCGGTTTCAGGCTGCTTCACCAGAAGACGCTCATCGATGATGCGGGCCTTGCGCTCAACGGCCGGCGACTCGCTGTGCACTTCCAGTTCAAACTTAACCAGGTGAATCGAGAAAGGCAGCGCAACGGTGGTGCCATCCTCCACAAACTCGGCTTTCGTGTCACCTTCGTGCAAGGGCATTTGTCCGCGCTCGCCGAAAACGCCCCTCATGACACCACCGGCCAGTACGAGGAGCAGGCTGATGTGTGTGAGCATGGACCCTATGGCCCGGCCGCGTGCGCGCCCCTTACTCTTCAGAGCCGCCCGCCCACGACGGAAGGTACATATCGTCAAACTGAGCGCCAGCAATCCCAGCAGCGCCAAGAACCACCAGCAAGAAAAGACATGCGTGAGACCGAGGAAGTCCAGCCGCTCCATGCGCGCCATGCCACCGGGATTCTTCCGCAGGTACCTGGCGACCTCTTCGCCCTGGGGCAGCAATGTACCAATCACGCAAGCGACCGCGAGTGCCGCCACGACTGAGGACGCAAATGACACCGACGCCAGCAGCGCGATCAGCCTGCCCAATGGGGCCTTGCCGGACCTGCCGGTCTGTACCGGCGATGCCGGATCCCTTCCGTCTGTCATCAGAACCTACCTATACTCTACCCGCGAAGCTATTCAGCCTTCGCCGGATTGGGGTGCTTAATCTTATCGAAAGCCTGTTCAACATCAAAGCCAGTCGGCTTGCCATCCTTGGTGGTGTACCTGTCTGGCTTCCATGTCGGCGAGGCGTCATTGTGGCATTTCGCGCAACTCTTTGTGGCCGGATAGACCATGCCGTTCTCGATGCATTGCGCACGATCTTCCATGATCTGCTTGCTCTTGTAGTTCTTCCCAGCACCGTGACAAGACTCGCATTGAACTCCGTCCTCGACAGCGATGAGCTCGTTCTGCACTTCCTCGGTTCCGTTGTAGGCCGTTGAGTGACACTTCAGGCAGGCGCCGCTCTGCTGCGGATTCTCGATGCCCAACTTGGCCCCGACAGCCTTCGCCTCATCACTGGCCAGTAACTCAAAAGCTTTGGCGTGCGGGCCAGCCTGCCAAATTGCTAACTGGTTTCCCGTGAGGTCCTTCTTGTGACACATCCCGCACCTCTTCGCACCAATCAAGAGCGCCGGATCAGAATCCTCAGCCAGAGCCGTGACAGCCCCGGACACAAACAGACCCATACACATTAGAACTATCACATCACGCAAGTTTTTCAAAACGCCATGCCCCCTTGATTCTGTTGATACGTTCGAACCGACAACACTACCCCTGCGGGCATCACCATGTCCGTGCCCACACAAGCAACTTCCGCATATAATACCTCCGCATTATGCCCCATCTGCCCTCTGAGCTACAAGCGGATTGATTTCAGTTTTGATGGGACAAACCTACGATTAAGCACCCAAATCGCCGCCTGCCGACACATGATGATGGCCATCGTCTCCCGTATTGTCCCGCGTTTTCCGCTCACGGCGCTCCACGGCTACCCTCTTCCTCGAATAGCCGGCCGTCTTCGCCCAGATGCGGCTTGCCCGGTGCAGCCGTTCCGACGTATACTTCCACCCTGTATTTTTCGAATTCCCCGGTTGCATCCGGGGCAGCACTGCAAGGGTTCACATGGCGTACATCGACAGCATTTTTGCGGCAGCCGGTCTTGGGCTGAGCCTCGCGGCTTGTGCCCATTCCGCGTGGTGCCTTTTCCGCCCCTGTCGCCATGCTGACAACGTGCCCCTTGTACTCCTGGGCGCTACCGCCATGTCGTTGCTGGCGCTGTTGTCCATTCATGCTCTGGAAACAGGACGGGTACCGGCGTTCGGCAGCCTCGAGGCCCTCTCTTTCTATGCAGTCACGGTTATCGCGGCTCATCTATACATGGCGATCCGGCACCAGATGCACGGTTTAACGGCAATCCTGTCGCCCTATATCGCCATCGTAATCGTTCTCGCAATCACGACCACAGGGCAGGCCGTCGATGTGCCGATCGATGCCGGCCATCTCTCGGTCACGCTACATGTGACGGCCGCGTTCCTGGCCTATGCGTTCTGCACGACGGCGGGCGTCCTTGGGGTCGCCTACCTGATCCAGGACCGCAATCTGAAACACAAGCATTTCGGCGCCACGTTTCAACGACTGCCCACGCTGGAGCTGCTGGACCACCAGATGGCCCGCCAGATCGGGGGGGCCTTTCTGATGCTGACCCTCGCCGGCGCCTTCGGCGTCCATCTCGTCCTGCTGCGCGGGGATGCCGCGGAATGGGCAACGGATCCGAAGATTGTAGCGACCGCCATCACCTGGGGAATCTACGCCGTCCTGATGCACATGCGCACGGGCGGGTGCCGCCACGGCCGCGGAATGGCGGCGTTGACGATCATGGGGCTGTTGTTCCTGCTCTTCTCGTTCCTTGGCATTCACCTGCTTGCCAATAGCGTACACCACTTTGTCCTGCCTGGAGAGGGGGCCATCTGAGATGACCCCGCAGAAACGTACGATGATCACAGAACTTGCCCCGCGGGTCGGCCGGACCCGCCTGGCAG
>JAIPIQ010000208.1 GCA_021734645.1 Fidelibacterota bacterium
TCGCGTACGGCGCGCTCAGGCGTGGGCGCCGGGGCGGGCCGGGGCGCGGGCCGCGCGGCCACCGGGCTGGGGGCGGGGGGCGCCCCCGCCAGCTCGCGCCGCAGCATGGCCATGCGTTCCAGCAACTGGTCCAGATCCACCTGGGTCGCGGCCTGGGCCGCCTGGATCAAGCCCAACTCGATCACGGTGCGTTTCGAGGGCGCCTGGCGCATGCGCTCCTGGGCCAGGGTCAGGATTTCGGCCATGCGCAACACGCGGGGGGGCGTTGTCTCCCGGGCCTGGGCCTGCAAGACTTCGACCTGCGCCTCGGTCAAATCCAGTTCGGCGGCCCCGGCGCCGGCGTGCAGCACCAGCAGCAGATTGCGCAGGTGGCCCAGTATTTCCTCCACCACGCGGGCCATGTCCTTGCCGGCCTGATCCAGCACCGTGACCTGGCGCAGGGCCGTAGGCACATCGCCGCGCAGCAGGGCCTCCGCCAGGGCTTCCAGCTCGCGCCGCGCCACCAGCCCGAAAACGGACATGACGTCCGCCTCGGTGATCTCGCCGCCACAGAAGGCGATCAATTGGTCCAGCGCGGATTCCGCATCCCGCATGCCCCCCTCGGCCCCGCGCGCGATGGCCAGCAGGGCGTCCTGGCCGATGGTCACCCCTTCCGCCTCGCAGATCCGTCCCAGGTGGGCCACGATCTCCCGCAGGGGAATCGGCCGCAGATCGAACCGCTGGCAGCGGGATAGAATGGTGCCGGGCACCTTATGGGGCTCGGTGGTGGCGAACATGAACTTCACGTGGGGCGGCGGCTCCTCGAGCAGCTTCAACAGGGCGTTGAAGGCCGAGTTCGAGAGCATGTGCACTTCGTCAATAATGTAGATTTTATAGGGACCGCGCGCGGGGGTATAGGCGGCCCGCTCGCGCAGCTCCCGGACCTGCTCGACGCTGTTGTTGGATGCCCCGTCAATCTCGAGCACATCCAGATGGGTGCCCGCGACAATCTCCCGGCAGGAATCGCATTGGTCACAGGGGGTGGGCGTGGGGCCGGTCTGACAGTTCAGGGCCTTGGCCAGAATGCGCGCGGTGGTGGTTTTGCCGATGCCCCGCCCGCCGACGAACAGGTAGGCATGGGCGACCCGCTGGGCGCGGATGGCGTTCTCGAGGGTCCGGGTAACGTGCTCCTGCCCGATTACGTCCTTGAATTGTTGGGGGCGCCACTTGCGCGCCAGAACTTCATATGTCATGCGGCTCCTTCGTCTGCCCGTTGTTCAAAACCAGAGGCCGTGCACCCGCGGTCGCGCGTGCGCGACGCCGCATCCGGCTGCCGAACGACTCAAGCCAGGTTTTCCTACGGCGCCCGAGCGTGCAAGCTGCCGCTGCTCCCTTCCGGGCCTGACGGGGTTCACCTGTCACTCGTCGCATAGGGCCCGGCTCTCGACACCGTCCGCCAACCGTCCGCTGCGTCCGCTGCGCGCTCACGCGGGAATTCAACCCTGCTACAGCGGGTTGCAGGTCATCCCCTTGCGGAGACTCGGGGCACCGCTACCTCCCCGTCTAGCACGGCCAATACCGGATACCCTACCGCCCGCGCCGCGCGCCCGCAACCCAAAAGATCAGACCGCCTTGAAGCAGAGGGTGCCGTTATGGCCGCCGAAGCCGAGGGAATTATTGAGGCAGGCCTGGACCTGGACCTCGCGGGCCTCATTGGGGACGTAATCCAGATCGCAATCCGGATCGGGGTATTCGTAATTGATGGTGGGCGGCAGCACGCCGTTTTTCAGGGCCAGCGCGCAGGCCACCGACTCGATGGCGCCAGCGGCGCCCAGCAGGTGCCCGGTCATGGACTTCGTGCTGCTGACCATGACCTTGCGGGCCTGTTCCGGGCCGAGGGCGCGTTTGATGGCCAGGGTTTCGCCCTTATCGTTGAGCAGGGTGCTGGTTCCGTGGGCATTGATATAGCCAATATCGGCGGCGGTCAGGCCCGCGTCCTCGTAGGCCAGGCGCATGGCGCGCATGGCGCCCTCGCCCTCGGCATCCGGCGCCGTGATGTGATGGGCGTCGCAGGTCCGGCCATAGCCCGCCAGTTCGCAGTAAATGCGGGCGCCGCGCCGCACGGCATGGTCCCACTCTTCGAGCACCAGCACCCCGGCGCCCTCCGCCGGCACGAACCCATCGCGCTCGGCGTCGAACGGCCGGCTGGCCCGGGTCGGTTCGTCATTGCGCGTGCTGAGCGCGCGCATGGCGCAAAAACCGCCGACGCCCAGCTCGCAAACGGGCGCCTCGGCCCCGCCGGCCAGCATCATATCGGCCTCGCCATGCTGAATGATCCGCAGGCTGTCGCCCAGGCTGTGGGTCGCCGAGGCGCAGGCCGTCACCACGCATACATTAGGCCCCTTGACGCCAAACCGAATGGCGATCAGCCCCGAAAGGATGTTGGTGATCATCTGGGGGATCATGAACGGCGAAAACCGGCTGGGCCCCCGCTCGAGCAGGACCTTCATCTGTTCCTGGAGAATCTGCAGGCCGCCCGTGCCGCTGGACACGATCACCCCGGTCCGCCAGGGATCTTCGGCCGCCAGATCCAGCCCGCTGTCCGCCACCGCCAGGGCAGCGGCGGGCAGCCCGTAGTGGCAGAAGGGATCCATGCGCCGCCGTTCCTTCTTGGGAATGTACGGATCCAGATCAAAATCCCGGACTTCCCCGGCGATCCGGGTATCATAGTCCGTGGCGTCAAACTTCGTGATCGGCCCAATGCCCGACACCCCCCCACTGATCCGCTCCCAAAAGGTCTTCAGGTCGTGGCCGACGGGCGACACCACCCCCAAACCCGTTACTGCTACGCGACGCTTGTTCATCGGCCTTCCTCCTGCAAAATCAAAGATTCCGGGCGGCCCGCAGCCTCCGGAATCATATGGCCCGGCGGACCGTCCATCCTCCGGGGACAGACGGCCCGCCGGTCACACACCGGTCTCAGTCCTCGCCCAGGCCCTTGCCCTTGAGGTATTCGAGCACGGCGCCCACGGTCGTGAGTTTCTCGGCGTCTTCGTCGGGAATCTCCGCGCCGAACTGTTCTTCGAACGCCATGACCAGCTCGACGGTGTCGAGACTATCCGCGCCCAAGTCCTCGATAAAGGACGCTTCGGGCACGACTTGTTCCGGATTGACGCCGAGATTCTCGACGATGATTTCTTTCACTTTGGCTTCCAGCGACATGGTATTATCCTCCTCTGCTGGGTTGCGGTTGCTCGTTTCGTTCTACATGACCATGCCGCCGCAGACCGAGACGACTTGTCCGGTCACGTAGGCGGCGGCATCGCTAGCGAGAAAATGGACGACTTCGGCCACATCCTGGGCACTGCCGAAGCGGGCCAGGGGGATGGCGGCCAGCATGGCCTGGCGGACCTCTTCGGGCAATTGGTCCGTCATGTGGGTGCTGATGAATCCGGGGGCGACGGCATTGGCCCGGATGTTGCGTTTGGCCAATTCCTTGGCCACGGATTTAGTCAAGGCGATCACGCCCGCCTTCGAGGCGGCGTAGTTGCACTGGCCCGCATTGCCGATCAGGCCGATAATGGAGGCCACATTGACGATGGCGCCGGCGCGTTGTTTCATCATGGGGCGGGTCACGGCGCGGGTGAACAGGAAGGTGCCCTTGAGATTGACCTCGATCACCCGGTCCCAGTCGCTTTCGCTCATACGGGCCAGCAGGCCATCCCGGGTAATGCCGGCGTTGTTCACCAGAATGTCAATGCGGCCGAAATCCTTGAGCACGGCATCCACCGCGGCCTGCACCGCCGCGCCATCACTCACATCGGCGGCATAGCAAGCCGCCCGCCGCCCCAGCGCCGCCCCCTGCGCGGCCGTCTCGGTCAGCCAATCGGCTTGGACGTCGCACAGGGCCAGCTCCGCGCCGGCCTGCGCCAGGCGCAGGGCGATGGCCTGGCCAATCCCTCGCGCCGCGCCGGTCACCAGCGCCACCTTCCCTTGCAGATTCTGTTCCATAATCAAAAAAACCTCAATATGTACCACAACCGCGCAGCGGCGGTCCCGAATCAACCCCAGGCCGCAGCCACGCCTTCCACATCGCAAACGCCTTGGATGTTACAAACCGGCACCTGTTTGTCAATGCGCTTTATCAGGCCCGCCAGGACCTTCCCGGGGCCGCATTCGAGCGCGGCCTGCGCCCCCAGGGCCCGCAGGGCGCCCACGCACTCGTACCAGCGCACGGAAGACGTGATCTGGCGCACCATCAGGTCGCGGATCTCCGCGGGCGTGCCATGGGGGGCCGCGCTGACATTGGACAACACGGGGATCCGGGGCGCCTGCAGGGGCAGATCGGCCAGCCGGGCCGCAAATTCGGCGGCGGCCGGGGCCATCAGGCTCGAATGGTAGGCGCCGGCCACCCGCAGCCGCACGGCCATCCGGGCGCCGGCGGGGCGCGCGGCGGCTTCCGCGCGGTCAATGGCCTCGACGGCCCCCGAAAGCACGATCTGGCCGGGTGCATTGAGGTTGGCGACCTCGGCGCCGGTTTCCGCCGCCAGGGCCTGCACGGCCTCGAGCCCCAGGCCGATCACGCTGAGCATGGCGCCGGGCCGCGCTTCACAGGCCGCCTGCATCAGGCGGCCGCGGGCTTCCAGCGCGCGCAGGGCCGAGGCAAAATCCAGCACACCGGCCGCGAACAGCGCGGCCCACTCGCCGCTGCTGAGGCCGGCGACCACCGCCGGCGCCGCCCCGGGCTGTGCCGCCCGCCAGGCTTCGTAACAGACCACGCTATGGACGAAAATGGCCGGTTGGGCCCGGTCCGACCGGTTCAGTTCCTCTTCCGGCCCGGCCCGGCAGAGACCAGCCAGATCGTAACCCAGCACCTCGGCGGCTTCATCATAGCGCGCGCGCGCGGCCGGCTGTTCGAGCCAGTCTGCGCCCATGCCTACGAACTGGCTGCCCTGTCCGGGAAAAAGTGCGGCGTATTTTTTCATTTGGAACTCCTTGATACCTGGCAGCGACTACTCCCAGCGCAGCACGGTGGCGGCCCAGGTGAACCCGCCGCCGAAGGCGAACATGAGGACGGCGTCCCCCGGTCGGATCCGTCCCTGGCGGACGGCCTGATCCAGCGCGATCCCGATTGAGGCGCCGGAGGTATTGCCGCAGACCTCGAGATTGAGAAACAGCCGGTCTTCGGGCACGCCCAGGCGGCCGGCCACCGCCGAAATGATTCGCAGATTGGCCTGATGGGGAATGACGCAGGCGATCTCGGACGCGTCCACCCCGGTTTGCGCCAGGGCTTCCTGGGCGGCGGCCGCCATGCGGTTGACGGCATGTTTGAATACCTCGCGCCCCTCCATGCGCAGATAATGCATGCGGTCGGGGAGGGTTTGCGCGCTGGTGGGGTAGCGGCTGCCGCCGCCGGGTGTCATCAACAGGTGGGCCAGGCCCCCATCAGCGCCCATGACGCTCGCCAGCAAACCGCC
>JAIPIQ010000209.1 GCA_021734645.1 Fidelibacterota bacterium
AGTTGGGACCACTGGATTTCGGTGACGCCAAGTCGGCCGATGGCCGCCGGCATCCATCCCGGCCCCGGTCCGCTGCATGTCGAACCCGGCCGTTTCGCATCGGCCTATCTTTATGTGCCGCCGCAAGTCGAAGACGTCGGGGTTGGCCTCGTCGAGGAAGTTCAGCCCTACAATTGGCGGGTACAACTCGAGACCCAGGCCGGCGAATTGCTCGGGGAAACCGTGCCCCGGACTTTCATGAACTACCTGGTCTACACCCCCGATCAAGCCCGGAAAGACAGCGTCCTGCGCCTGCGTTTGACTGGCAAGAGTGCCGGCGCCCACCTGCACGTGGTCGGGGTCCCCTTCGTCCTTTGTCCCGATCCCGAAACGGCCGCTAACATTCGTGGCGGCCTCGATATTGACGCCAAGGGACGGCAGACCTTCCATCACAGCCAGCGGGTGCTGGACGCCTGGGCCGACGGGCTGACCGATGACGACCTGCGGGTCGAATTGGCCGAGGTGGACCTGGGCGCCATCACCGACACCGTCAGAAACAGCCTCCTCACCGAGTTGCCGGAACTGCTCGGCAGCCAGAACCTGGATGCGAACGCACCCGATTTCGGCGCCTTCCCTGATCTCGCGGCAGCTCGCAAACTGGCCGATATTGCGGGCTGGGACAACCCCGTCAACCCGTATTACGCGCAGCCGGCACTGGTGCGCCGCGTTCTGCTCGGGATTCGGCCCCACATGCGCCTGCTCTCCCCCTATTTCTGGTACGAACGCGGTCACGATTTTCCCAAGACCATCAGCATTCAGAATGACGCACTTTTCAGTGCGCCCCTGCACAGTAACTGGCACACCACGATGGGGCTGGATTCCCTGCCTGTCTCCGGCCCAGCGGTGGCCCTCAAAGACGTGATGCACGACGTTCTGCCGCCGGAGGTCATCGCGGCCTGGCGGCAATCTCTGGACCTGCGCAACAGCGGCCGCCTGAACATGCACAGCGGCGAGATTGTTAATCAGTGGCTTTACAGCATGAACGCGGCCCTCGAAACCTGGAAATTCACGGGCAATCCGCGAACCCTCGACATGGTCCGCGATGCCCTGCGCACCATCATGACCCCCGGTCTGCTGGGCCGCATGAACCCGGATCCGACGCCCTACCAGAGTGCCTTGGGTTACGGTCGGTCGGCGGACAGCGGCCGGACCGGCGCCGGCTACCTCGCGGAGTGTTATGGATACGACATTGTCTATGGCGCCTGGTGCCAGGAGCGTAACCTTGCGGGTATTCTTTCGATCGTGGACGAGCCGCTGGCCCATGATTACCTCGAATCCTACAACAACCTGCGTGAACACATCGCCATGCCGCGTGACGGCCGCCATACCGCCAGTTGGTGGGCGGGTATCGCCGCACCCAACGATTTCAGTTCCCGCACCCAGGGCCAGCCGCTGCTGGGTAACTTTGCCCGCGACATGACCCATCGCACCTGGCCGGCCCTTGAGGAGGAACCCTTTGTCCGCGTTCTCGACAACGCTTTTTTCTTCATCAACACCGGCAACTATTACAGCACCAGTTACGGCGGGCCGACGGTGCCGGACTGGATGGACTTCACCCAGGCCCAGGTGGCCGACGGTTCGGCGGCCCTGATCGGTTACCGGGATTTCGGCCGCGGCGGCCAGGGACGCAAAGCCACCAAGGCCGACGGTTTCGGCGCGGTTTTCGTTCGCAACTGCGGCCCGACGCTGCTCAGCTTCAACCACAACGTCATGTACGCCAACGCCCTGTGGGGGCGGTTGGCCGACCCGGCCTTTTCGGCGGTGGGCGCGGTGGATCCGACCATCGTCAGCGCCGGCTACGTCGACCCGGTGGTTACCTTTGATGAGGAAAGTCGGATTCTGCGCCGCAGCGCTCGTTTGACCTATGCGCCGTTGCATGTTACCCGGACCATGCACTTTCAGGATGACCGCATCACGGTGGATCTGAAAATGCTGGCCTTGCAGGATATCGAATTCACGGACCTCTACGAATCCCTGCCATTCATGGCTGACGAGCGCACGATTCGCCTGTTCAACGACCAGCTGGAAGAAGCCGCGGACTTCGGCGCTGATGCCGAACCGGCGAGCACGGCGCCTGCGGTTGATGAAGCGGTGATGGTGCCTGCATTCCGCGCTTTTGAAATATGTGGGGAAACCGGCGCGGGTGCCACCATCGTTTTTGATCGCTCGTACCCTGCGCAGCTCAGTCAGGCATTCCGGTACCGCCCTGAGACCGTATCGGTTCGATCATTCAGCATTGCGCTGCCCAAGAGTTTCCGGGCCGGTGAGCAGCGGCAGATGCGCTACGTTGTGTATCCGCATCAGGAACCTATGGATGAGGCCACGCTGACGGGGCTGGCGCTGGCTACGCTGACGGGGGGCCGTTTACATGAGCCGCACCCAACTGACAATATTGAGGGGCCGTTCATGGCCGAGGCGCTGGCTTTCTACTTCGTCCACCCCGGTGGCCCGCTCTCCCTCACCCTGGAGGCCGAAGTGCCGGATGGTCCTGCGGGACGGCGGGCCGGCGGCTCGGGCACGGGGACCCTGGAAGACCCCAAAATCCTCTACCGCTTCTTCGATCATCAGGAAAACATGGTACAGTGGGTTTACAAGCGCCTTGAACCGAACAGCGTCACGCGGTGGCATCATGATTTTGGCGCGGAGGCGCCCGCCGGGGTGTACCAGATCCGCTACGCTGGCCAGGGGCTCCGGGTCAACGCCTGGGCAACCCCCGAACGCGCTTTCGGTATCTCGCCGATGCGTACCAGGATCTCGCATGCGACCCGCGGGCAGTTCGAGTCCTTGTGGTTCCTCGTACCGCCCGGCACCGATCGGTTCACGCTCGCCTCCACCGGCATGGCCGGCCGGGTGGAGGACGCGGCCGGTGAGTTGGTCGCTGACTTCGCGCACGGGCGCAGTGCCGCGATTGACGCCGCCGACCGCGAGGATCGGCTTCTCCGGCTGCGCTTTGACGACGCCCCGACCGGCGCTTACCACCAATTCGGTTTTTCCGGCATTGATCCGCTCATCTTATGCTCGGATCCCGAGACCGCCGCCGCCATTGAAAGCCATTTCAAGCGGCGACCGGACGGAACGCTCTTCAAGCACCATTTCCAGGTTCGCATGCAGGAATGGATTGACGAGCTGACGCCCGCCGACCTCGCTATCGAGCCGGCCAATCTGGCGGATTACGAGGAACACTGGCTGGCCTATCCCGAGGAAGCCGCGGGACTGCTCGGCGCCTGGGGGGCTTTCAGTTTACTCGATTTCGTCCTGCGTGATCAGGATGTCGACCCCGAAAGCCCGACATTCGGTGGGTTTGAAACCCGGGCCGCCGACAGCATTCTGGCACTCGCCTATTCTCTCGATCGCCCCTATAACCCCTACTACAAGCATCCGGTCATTCTGAATCGCTTGCTGCTGAGCGTTTTTCGCAACCTCCTGCGGCTCAACGCCAATGATACCTGGAGCACCAGCGATTCGAGCTATTCGGGGGGTGACGCCATGGCGCCGGACCGTTTCGAGCCCCTGCAACTCGCCGCCGCCGCCATTGAGGACCCAGAACTGCTCGAGCTCTGGATTGCCGGCGTCCGCCGCCTGGCCGACCGTTTCCCCTTTTATCGTGTGACCTGTGACAATCAGTCCGCGCACTGGCCACTGGTGTACTGGGCGCTCTATGAGGCGACCGGTTACGAGGGCTACAAGCGTCTGGCGGCGGATTATATCGCCGGCATGGTTCTGCCGGAGAAGAACCGATTCATGCAGACCGGATACCAGGGTGAAGCCTACGGGCCGGACGCCACCTACCAGGGGTTGGGCGCCGCCATCCAGGCGCTCTATTACCGTCTCAGTGGTGACGTGAACGCTCGCGAAGGGCTGCGGCGGATCTACCACTTCTTCAATCATACGGTCGCGCCGGAACCGGATGGCCGTATTTTTGGCGCCAGCGGCTTCGCGCACCGGACACGGGGATCCTGGGCCGATACGCAGTACGGCGGCGGCTTCGGGTATATGGCGGGTGAACTGCCCGAGGCCGCGGTCTGGCGGCGCAGCGGGACGCACGCGCTGACACCCGCGGAAATCCGCGCCAACTATCGCGGCCCTGCGGCCGCCATTCGCAGCGCGCCGCAGGTCATCAGTTACAGTACCCATGTCATTGGCCCCTACTGGCAGAATTTCCGTTTTCCGACCGAACCGCTCGAAAACGGTGTGTTCCCGGCCATGGAAGAAGAAAACTTCTGGCGCAACTTCAACAATGAATTCCTCGCGGTGAAACGCGACCACTATTACTTCGTGGCCTACCTGGCCGGCACAGCGGCTGAATGGGTGAAGAGTGGCCGCAAAACCCGCCCGGATGCCGAGGTCCACCCGAACAACAAGTGGAACGCGGTGCAGGGGGCGCAACTGTTCTGGACCCCCGGCTATGGCAGCTTGTTCACCTCGATGAACTGGGGTGCGGATACCCTTCAGATGGTTCGCGCCGATCTTGCGGATGGTTCCTGTTCGTTCCCCGATTACTGGAGTGTCCGCGCCACCGTGATCGAGGAGGAAAATCGCTTGCGCCTGTACCAGCAACTATTCGACCTGCCGGTGCGCGTCGAGCGCCATGTCACGTTCACTCCGGATGCCCTGGAGCAACGGCTTGTCCTTCACGCCGATGGGAAGGTGAACGTCGCGGCGCTTTACGAGCAACTGCCGCTCTTGCATAACAAGCCCGGCTTTACCCTGCGCTTCCGCCACGAGGGGGCATGGCGCGATGAGCCGGGACCGGCTGACGCTTTCTGGGTCGGAAACGAGGCCGGCGCCGGGGTGCTTGTTACCCTCGACAACGCGCACGACATCACGTTGGGCGCGCCGCAGGCGTTCCGTACAGGGCAGGCGATTCTGCCCCTGCGGATCATGTTTCCCCCCACCCTCGAAGAAGGTCGCAAGCTTAGCCTTAATATGGTGATCAAGGCGCGGTCGTACGCGCAACTGGAAGAATAGACCCCCAACCCACAACCAGGCGAAGCAAACGTTGCCCCTCCATGAAAACGCGGTTTCCGGGCGGTTCCAGCCTGTCTGCCTGCGATCACGCACCGGCAGGCGGGCGGGTGTCCGTGCGGCCTGAAAAGCGATTTCTTGTCGGGAAAAAACATCAGGAGGATGAATGATGGAACGCGTGATCTTGATGAATCAGTCGGACGACGCCCTGAAGAGCATTTGGCAGCCCGAGGGCGTGGCCCGCGCGCAAGCCTTGGATTTGGATATCCAGCCCAACCGGGAAGCGCGCGCCTTGTCGGACGCCGAATGGGCGGAGCGCATCGCGGACGCGCGGGCGGTCATCACCACCTGGGGATCCCCGCGCCTGGACGCAGCCGTTCTGGCGCGGGACCGGGATCTGCGCAACATGGCGCACGCCCCCCGGTCGGGGGGCCCCCCCGTTT
>JAIPIQ010000210.1 GCA_021734645.1 Fidelibacterota bacterium
CCCGCCGGATGCGCCCGCGGCAGAAAGCCCTCCGGCCACATTTCGCGAACGGCTCGAAACGGCTTCGGAAGTCTGGCGATTGCGCGCTGATCTGGCGCGGCAGCGCCTGTTCGACCGGGTGCAGCCGGAACCGGATCAGGCGGCGCGCTTTGATGTTTTGATGGAGGCCATGAATCTGCGGCTGGGTGCGGCCATTGATGACTGGGCCGCGCGCATTGCGGCGGCCGATGAAGTGACGCCCGCCATGGGCGTTCGCATGATGCATGAGATCACCGGCGTGCTGGCGTTGACCTACGATGAACTCGACCGCACGCTGCCCCCCGCCTGGCAGGCGAATGACGACGGATCTTTTGAACTGGTGACCTTCATTGATCCGGAGGTGGCCATGCCGCTGATCGCCGTCGAGGACACCCTGCGCGCCAGCCGTCCCGCCCGGCGCGGGCCCTTCGGCCCGCCCCCCCGGCCATGAACCCGCCCGGCGCCCGGGGGCGCGACATCTGGACGGTGGCCGCCTTCGAGTGGCGCGATGCCCTGCACAGCCGCCGGGCGTTGGCAGTCGGTCTCCTGTTTCTGATCCTCGGGCTGGGCGCCTCGTGGGGCTTTCTGCGCACATTGAACCGCATCGAAGGGCAACTGGTTGAAAGCCTGGGCCTGGGCTCGGGATCCGAAACCACCGGCAATACGACTGCGATCCTGTGGGAGTCGGAGGTCTTCCGCCAGATCATGACGCGCCTGGTGGGGGATCGCGCCCTGGCTCAGCGCCTCCTGAGCGTGCCCCCGTTGGGTTTGTTCTTCGCCTGGCTGGCCCTGTCCGGCACGCCGCTGCTGGTCATGCTGACGGCCACCCCGCGCATCGCCGAAGATCTACAGCAGGGCGCCGCCCGGTACGTTTTGCTGCGGACCACGCGGACTGCCTGGATCATCGGCAAATTCGCGGGGCAGGCCGTCCTGCTGGCCGGCGCCCTGGCTTTGGGCGCGCTGGCCACCGGCGCCGTCGGCGCCCTCATGCTCACGTCCTTCGAGTTCGCCCCCCATGCGGCCGCCCTGGCTCAGTACGCTTTCCGCGCCTGGTTGTATGCCCTGCCTTTTTTGGCCCTGGCCCTCGTCTGCTCCCAGGTGTTGCCGGGACCCCACCTGGCCACGGCCGTCGGCCTGGCTTCCTTGATCGCCACCCGCATTCTTCATGCCCTGGCCCAGCGCTATACCGCCGCCGGCGGAGGCCGCGTCTGGGATCTGGTGGATCTGGCCCTGCCCTATGCCCAACGCGGTTACCTCTGGTGGAATGACCCGGCCCGGCTCATTCCCGCCGCCCTGACCCTCGGCGTGCTGTCCGCCGCCTATCTGGCCGGCGGACTCCTCCTGTTCGAGAGGCGCAGCCTGTGACCCTCGCGCTTCAACTGCGCGGCGTCGTCAAGCGCTATGGCCGCCTGCGCGCCCTGGACGGTCTTGATCTCGATGTCCCCACGGGCTGTTGCCTGGGCCTCGTGGGCGCCAATGGCGCCGGCAAAACCACTCTGATTTCCGTGAGTGCCGGTTTTCTGCGGCCCCAGGCGGGACAGGTCAACGTGCTCGGGCTGGGTCCATTCGACGCCCGCCGCCATGCCGGCCGGGTGGGGGTACTGCCCCAGGATGCCCGCCCGCCACCCCACGCGCGGGTGGGCGAGCTGCTCCACTTCTATGGCGCTTTGCAGGGGCTGCGGGGCGCGTCCCTGGCAAGCGCCGTCGCGACCGCCCTCGAACGCGCCCACTTGTCTGACCGCCGCCAAACGCCCGCCGCCGCCCTGTCCCACGGCATGCAACGGCGCTTCAGCGTGGCCCAGGCCCTGCTGGGCGAGCCGGAACTGGTGTTGCTCGATGAGCCCCTGGCCGGCCTCGATCCCCGCGAGGCCGTGCGTATGCGCGGTCTGCTCGTTGACCTGCGCCGGGACGGGGGAATGACCCTGGTCATCAGTTCGCATCAATTGCCGGATATCGAAATGCTGTGCGATGAAGTGGCCTTCGTGGACCGGGGCCGCCGGGTGCGCCAGGATGCGCTGCGCAATGTCACCGGTCGCGACAGCATCCTGGAAATCACCCTGGAATCCACGGCCGGACTGCCGTGGGAGGATTTGCGGCGCGCCTTCCCGGCGCCCGACTATACCCTCAGCGAAACCGCCGGCGGATTGCGCCTCGAAAGCCATGGCGCGGCGGCCGGCGAGGCGGATCTCAACGCCCGCCTGCTGCCCCTGCTGCTGGCCGCGAACGCTCGCATTCGGGAAATCCGCGCCGGCGATCCCCTTGAGCAGGCGTACCTGCGGCAAGTCGGCCATTGATCCCGCGCGCCCGCCGATTCGGTTCGGGGCGCGGGAGATGAAGGAGAATGAAATGACGACGATTGCAGAGTTGGAACAATGGTCTCCGTTCGCGGCGTATTACGATGTGCGCAGCCAGCTCAAACGGCATGTCTATGCCCGGTCCGTGGCGGCCTTTGCCGCCGGGGATGCGGCGCGGGATGCGGTGCGGACCGTGGAGGCCCTGCGTGAACGGCAGCGCCTGATTCGGACCGCCTTTCTCAAGGGGCTGGGCGGCTTGCCGCCCTCGGACAGCCCGCTGAATGCCCGGGTGACCGGCTGCATTGAAGAGCCGGGACTGCGTATCGAGAAAGTGATCTTCGAGTCGCGGCCCGGCGTGTTCGTCACCGCCAATTTATACGTGCCGGACAATGCGCCCGCGCCTGCCGCGGCGGTGCTTTTTCTCTGTGGGCACAGTTACGAGGGCAAGGGCTATCCCCGGTATCAGTGCGTCTGTCGTCATTTGGCCGCGGCCGGGCTGATCGTGCTGGCGCAGGATCCGCTGGGGCAGGGCGAGCGGCTCGGATATTACGAGCCGTCCCTGGGCGCGCCGACCGTGCCCTGGGGCACGACCGAACACGATCATGTGGGCGCCCAGTGCCTGGTCCTGGGTGATTCGCTCGCGCGCTATTTTCTGCACGATGCCCTGCGCGGCATGGATTACCTTGGCGCGCGGCCGGAGGTGGACCCGCGGCGCATCGGGGTGACGGGCAACTCCGGCGGTGGCACCCAGACCTGCATGCTGATGATGACCGACCCGCGCGTGGCCGCCGCCGCGCCGGGCACCTTCCTGATGAATCGCGAGACCTATATGTATGCCGGGGGCGCGCAGGATGCCGAGCAAATCTGGCCGGGCTTCACGGCCGCTGGACTGGACCACGAGGATGTGCTCCTGGCGATGGCTCCGCGGCCCGTCCGCGTACTCGCTGTGCAATACGATTTCTTCCCCATCGAGGGCACCCGGCGCAGCGTCGCGCGCTGTCAACGCTTCTGGTCCCTGCTGGACCGGGAGGGCGGTCTCGATCTGGTCGAGGATGTCAGCCCGCATGCGTATACCGATACCCTGGCCCGGGCTGCCGCCGAATTCTTCTCCCGGCATCTGCTCGGCCAGGCCGTCACGCCCGACTCGGCCGCCATTCAGGCCCTGCCGCCGGAAGCGTTATGGTGCACGCCCACCGGACAAGTGCGCGCCTGGAAGCCCGAGGCCCGCTTTGTGTTCGATGAGAACCAGGATCGTCTGCGCGCCCTCGCGGTCCACCCGGTCAACAGCCGGGAGCAGGCCCGGGCTTGGCTGCACGAGCAGGTCCGCGGGCCGCGCACCCCCTGCGACCTGAACCCGCGGCTGATGGACCTGGGTCAGTATCAGGGCATCGAGGTCACCGCGGGCCTCTGGTGGAGTCAGCCCGGCCTTTTCAATCATGGCTATTTGCTACGAAGGGTGGCAGACCGCGGGCAGCCCCTGCCCGTAACTATCGCGCTCTGGCCCGAAGGAACCAATGATGTGCGCCGGCATTGGAACTGGATCACGCTGGAGTGCGAAAAGTCCCGGGCGGTGCTGATCTTCGATCCGACCGGCACCGGCGCCCTCCAGCCTATGCCCCTGGACAATCGCGCGCCCCAGGCACGCTACGGCGTCCTGCATAAACTCAGCGATGACCTGTGCTTTCTCGGCGACAGCCTCGCCGCCATCCGGGTCTGGGATCTCCTGCGGCTGCTGGAGATGCTCGCCTGCTGGCCCGGCGTCGTGGCCGCCACCCCGCTCGCCGTCCACGCCGAAGGTTTCATGGCCACCTATGCCCGCCTGGCGGCCACCCTCGAACCGCGCCTCGCGCAGATGGCCTTCCGCGACGCCGCCCCGCCCTGCGCCGCATGGGTCGCCCAACGGCACTATGATGATTATGAAACCCGGACCTTTGTCCTGCCCGGATTGCTGCGGCATGCGCCCCATATAGACTGTTAGTCTTAGTCGAGTGGAATGGACTCAGGAAGGGACACAGAAATAGGACACGATTTCTCTGTCCCTATTCTCCTACGGATTGATAGGGATATTCGGGGGGGGCTTCCACGAGCACGACGGAGGCGGCGGGGGCGATGGGGATGGGCGTGGCGGGATCCCAGGGTTCGTCGGTGCGGTCCCAGGGATTCAGCAGGCGGAAGGGACCGGGCCGGAGTGGCTGGGCGCGGACGGCGAGCGGGCGATAGCTTTCGTTGGCCAGCAGCCAGACGTGGCGGTCGTGCTTGAGCATGTGGCGGACGCGCAGCGCCGGTTCCGGGATCTCGAGCGTCAGGTCGGGCGTGATCCGGTTTCGGAGGGCGGCGAGGAGGGCGGGGGCGTCATCCACCCGCCGCGTGCCGGGCGCGTCCGCGCGGTAGGCGCAGACGCCGCCGGCGGCGAGCAGCGGCGCCAGGGATTCCCAGATGCGCGGCGGCGGTTCGGGTGGGCTTTCGACGATCAGCACGGGGTAGTGGAAGCCGCGCAGGCGGATGCCATTGGCGGAAACACACGCGTCTTCCCAAAGGTGTCGCGCCTCGAGATAGTTGAAGTCTATCTGGTGCTGGAAGAGATGCTTGGCGGCCGCCCAGGGCAGGTGGTCGGACAGGCCGAGCACGGCGACCTGGCAGACGTGGGTGGCGTCGGTGATGAGCCAGGAGAGCCAGCGGCAGGCCTCGGCGAAACGTTGATAGCGGGGCCACCAGGGGCTGTGGGGGCCCACGTCCGGCGGCCGCTCGTGCCGGCGGGGGCCGCGGATGGAATAATAGAAGGCATGGGGATAGAGGCGGTTCACGCCGCGGACGAAGCACCAGTTGGCCAGGCCGAGCATTTCCCGTTCGTTGAATTCGTGGCCGTAGGCGCCGAAGCACTCATTGCTGTTGAAGCGGCGGCCGAGGTGCGCGGCCGCGGAACTCGAACATTTGCCCTGGGTGGACTCGACGCCCTCGAGGGCCGAGGGGTCATCGGGCAGGACCCAGCGCCAGACAAGGTCTTGACCCGGCACCTGGAACCAGCGCCCGGGGCCGAGATCGCAGGCCTGGCCCGGGTGGCCGCACAGGTCCAGACCGTGCGTGG
>JAIPIQ010000211.1 GCA_021734645.1 Fidelibacterota bacterium
GACCGCGCCGGGGCCGCCGCCGGCTGAACGGCAACCGGAGCGCGAGGCAGATCTGGCGCGGCTCTTCGGCGGGCTGCCCGTGGCCCTGGTACGCGCCCCCACGGCGCTCTGGGAAGCGGCGCTGACGACCGGCGAGGGGGCCGCTCCCTTGCGGCCCGTAGTCCGCCAGGCGCTGCAGATCATCGAGGCCGAAGAAATCGTTGCCGTGCTCCTGACGGATGAATATGGCGGCAGCTTGCGCGGCATTCGGTTGCCCATGTTGGTGCTGGCGGTTCCCAGCCCGGGGCCGGCCCCCGCGCAGGAAAACATGACGCGCTTGTTGGATCAGTTGAATCGCCGGTGGGGGTGGGGACTGGTTCCGGGGCCCTTGCCGGAACGAACCAGCGGCCTGCCGCCCGCTTTCTCCATCGAGGCCACCACCGGGGGATTCTACGGCGGCCTGCCGCCCGCCGAACGGGTGGCGTATGCCGTGACCCCCCATTGGATGCTGCTGGCCAGCAACGCCAAGGGCTTGACCGCGCTCCTGCGGCGCTATCCCACCCCCGCCGCCGAAGCCAATGCCCGCCATGCGCCCTGGACCGCGCATCAGCCCGGTCAACCGCCCCTGGGCCCCGCCTGGGCGGCCTGGCCCCGCGTCGCGCAAGCCGGCCGCCAAGCCCTGGGCGCCTATATGCTCAAGCTCCTTTTCGAAGATCCCGAGGGCAGCCGACTCGCGCGCGTCCGCCTCCAAACCGCTCAGGATTGGCTCCAGACGCTGGCCCCCCTCGGAACCGGCCGCCTGCACCTGACCGGCGACGCCCGCTGGCAGGTCACTTTCAGGATGCAATCGGAACTCGAAACGGAACGCGCAGCGGAGTAAACTGCAATTGGAATAGGCAGGAAGGAATACGGAACATGGCCAAATTCATTTTTGTAACCGGCGGCGTGGTTTCGTCCTTGGGCAAGGGCATCACGGCCGCGTCAATCGGGCGCCTCTTGATTGCCCGCGGGCTCAAAATCCGGATGATGAAGATTGATCCGTACCTCAATGTTGATCCGGGCACCATGAGCCCTTATCAGCACGGCGAGGTCTACGTCACCGATGATGGCGCGGAAACGGATCTCGACCTGGGCCATTACGAGCGTTTTACCGGGCAGCCGACCTCGCGCCGCAGCAATATCACTGCCGGGCGCGTTTATTGGGAAGTGCTGCAACGGGAGCGGCGGGGCGATTACCTGGGCGGCACTGTCCAGATGATCCCGCACATCACCGACCACATCAAGGCCGCCATTCGAGCCGTGGCCGACGAGGATACAGATGTGGTCCTGGTCGAGCTGGGCGGCACCATCGGCGACATTGAAGGGTTGGTCTTTGTCGAGGCCTTGCGGCAATGGGGGCTCGAGGCGGAGCCGGGCGAAGCGCTCTTCGTGCATTTGACCTATGTGCCCTACATTAAGGCCGCGGGGGAGGTCAAGACCAAGCCCACCCAGCAGAGCGTCTCCAAGTTGCGCGAGATCGGCATCCAGCCGGACATTCTGATCTGCCGCACGGAACGGCCTCTGGAGGCCGAACATCTGCGCAAGATTTCACTCTTTTGCAGCGTCAAGCGCCAGGCGGTACTGGTCGAGCCGGACGTGGAGCAGACCATCTACGAGGTGCCGCTGATGCTGCATGAGCAGGGATTGGACGACCTGATTGTGCATGGGTTGCACCTGGTTTGTCCGGCCGCGCAGCTTGGTCAATGGCGCGAGTTAGTCCGGGTGATCGGGGCGCCGCGTGGCCAGGTGCGTATTGGGGTTGTCGGCAAGTATTCCGAATTGCAGGATGCGTACAAGAGTATCTATGAAGCGCTGGCCCATGGCGGCATCGCCCACGGCATGGCGGTGGAAATCGTGCGGGTGCCGGCCGAGGAAATCGAGGCGCGCGGCGCGGCGGAATGCCTGGCGGGGGTGGCGGGACTGCTGGTCCCCGGCGGGTTTGGTCATCGGGGGGCGGAGGGCAAGATCAGCGCCATTCGTCATGCGCGTGAGCAGGGTCTGCCCTTTTTCGGCATCTGCCTGGGCCTGCAATGCGCGGTGATTGAGTATGCCCGCCACGTGGCGGGCCTGCCGGCGGCCCATAGCGCCGAGCTGCAACCCGATACGCCCCATCCCGTCGTGGCCCTGATGGCCGAGCAGAAAGAGGTCCGCAACCTGGGCGGCACCATGCGGCTCGGCGCCTGGGATTGTGACCTCACGCCCGAATCCCGCGCCGCACAGGCCTACGGCGGACTCCAGATCAGTGAACGCCACCGCCACCGCTACGAGGTCAATGAAACCTATCGCGAACCCCTCAAGGCCGCCGGACTGCAAATCACCGGGGTCAATCCGCAAACCGGACTGGTGGAAATCATTGAAGTCCAGAACCACCCCTGGTTCGTGGCCGTTCAATTCCATCCCGAGCTGAAGAGCCAACCCCTGCAGCCTCACCCCCTCTTTCGTGATTTTATCGGCGCGGCAATCAACAACCAAACAGCGGAGGCCTGAACATGACGGATGCACCACAACAACACCCGACCCTGACTTTTCTCGGCGGCGCCGGCAATGTGACCGGCTCCAAGACGCTGGTTACCGCCGGCGGCCAGCGCTGGCTGGTGGACTGCGGGCTGTTTCAAGAGCGCGATCTGCGCGACCGCAACTGGCGCGAGTTCCCGGTGCCGCCCGCCGAACTGACGGGGATCCTCCTGACCCATGCGCATGTGGATCATTGCGCGCTGATTCCGCGGCTCTATGCCCTGGGCTTTCGCGGCCCCGTGCTGGGCACCGCCGCCACCCTGGACATTGTGCGCATTGTGTTGCCCGATTCCGGCCATCTGCAGGAAGAAGACGCGCGCTACAAGGCCAAGCGGCACGCGCGGGAGGGCCGCAAGGGGCCTCATCCCGAAGAGCCGCTTTACACCCGTGAAACGGCGGAAGAGAGCCTGAGCCTGCTGCGGCCCGTGCCCTTCGATGAACCCGTGGACCTGGGCGGGGGCTGGCGGGCGTCGTGGCATGCCTGCGGGCATATTCTTGGCGCCGCGAGCGTGCGCGTGGAGGCGCCGGCCGCAAATGGCAAGACCGTCAGCGTGCTGTTCTCGGGCGATGTGGCCCGCTGGGAACGGCCCCTGCTGCGCGATCCGGCGATCCCGCCCGCGGCCGATTACCTGGTGCTGGAGTCCACCTACGGCAATCGCAAGCATGTGGCCCATAAAGATGATGCCGAACGGCTGGGCGCCGTGCTGAACGAAACCGTCCAGGCCGGCGGCAACCTGGTGATTCCCAGCTTTGCCATCGAGCGCACCCAGGATCTGCTCTATCATCTGGCCCGCCTCCGCGAAGCCAAGCAAATCCCGCCGGTGCTCGTTTTCGTGGATAGTCCCATGGCCGCCAGCGTGACCGATGTGTTCACCCGGCATGCGGAGCTCTTCGACGACGAGACCCGGGCCCTGATCAAGCGCGGCGTGCGCCCCTACGACTTCCCCGGCCTGGTCATGTCCCGCACGGTTTCCGAATCCAAGGCCATCAACAGCATTCGCGGTTCGGCCGTGATCATCGCCGGCTCAGGCATGTGTACCGGCGGCCGGATCAAGCATCACCTCAAGGCCAATCTGGAACGGCCGGAAAGCACCATCCTGTTCGTGGGCTATCAGGCGGCCGGTACACTCGGGCGCGTGATTTCCGAAGGCGCAACCGAAGTCCGGGTCTTGGGCGAAAAGGTGCCCGTCAAGGCCAAGGTGGTCAAACTGGGCGGTTTTTCCGGCCATGCCGATCAGGATGAACTGCTGCGCTGGCTGGGCGCCCTCACCGCGCCGCCGCGCCAGGTGTTCATCAATCATGGCGAGGAACAAACGGCGGCCGAATTTGCGGCGTTGGTGACGGCGCGGCTGGATTGGCCTGCCCGGGCCGTGCAATTGGACGACTGCGTCCCCCTCGAGGGTTAACGCACCCGCCCGCGCGTTCCATGACCTGGCATACCATTCGTTTCTGGCTGGCCATTTGCCTGCTGCTTGATGCGGCCTTCGGGCTCTGGGGATTTGCCAGCCTCCAAACGGTCATTCCGCCGAACCGCCTGCGCCGGATCGCACTGGCTGAAGCCGCCCTGGGCCTGATCCTGCTGGCGTTTCACTATCTGTAGGAGCGCTCGAACAACCAGACGGTGAGCTTCATGGCTGTAATGAACGATGATGATACGACCTCGGTGGCCCGAATGTGCTTCACACGGCAACAGGCCGAGTTCGGACAGATGTTGCTGGAGGGTTCCGGCGCTCAGTCTGTCATCCGGGCGGACGATGCCGGTGGCATGCGAGCGTACATGACCCCCGTCACCGGAGTCCGCCTGGTCGTGAAAACAAAGGACGTTGAACGAGCAGGCGACATCCTGTGGCCCATTTTCTCATCAACCAGGGCGATGGATGCTTGAGCTATGATTGATCCCAGGCCATCCTCCGCATTATTAAACATGGTGGTACTGATCATGATCGGGGGGTGCATTTATTGGATGTCCGCGCGCATCTGCGTGGCAAAAAAGGGAGTTGCTCTTGATGGGCACATGGATCACACGACTGAGAATGAACGCCCTGTCATAGCTGTGGTTCAGGTCGAGGGAGGCGGTTCGCTGCTCAGGGCATTGCTTGAAGAACATTTGTCTCGAAACGATCGCTACGTGCTTGTGGAACGAGAACATATAGACCAGGTCTTCAGGGAACAAGAACTATCAGCCTTATCTGACGCATCGTCTGTTAGCAAGCGGGTGGCACTGGGGCGCCTGCTTGGTGCAGACCTGCTTGTATTGCTGTCCGAACGCACATCTCCCAAGCCACACTGCGAGATAACTGTTAGCGAAACTTCCCGTGGCCTCAGATTGCAGAGGTCGAAACTGTTGCTATCGCACGAACTGGGAAATGACGCTCAGGAAATTGAGGAGATAGTAAAGAATGCGCTCAGGAAACTAGCGGAACCCTCTATTGGTATTTACGCCGTGCCGCCTTTTGTGAGCCGAGACCTGTCGGAGACGTACGCGCACCTGCAAATGGCGTACGCTCGAATGCTCGAGACCGTGTTGCTCCAAATCCCCGGTATTCTTGTTGTCGAGCTGGCCGAAGCACGCGCAATTGCAGCGGAGGCATCTTTAACGGGAGGGAATGTGGAGCGTTCCCTGCCTTTGTATTTGCTTGGCGAGTTTCGATATGATGCGGCGAATCCACAAATGCCGCCATACGTGAAGATCACAGCACGTGTAGGAGAGCGCATTGTAGGTCGTCGAGAAGTCAAGATGTTATCGCCGGAGGCTGCGGCGCCGTTTCTTCGAAGGTCCGTACTTGAACTGGTCGGAGAGGATCTGGGAAGGACGGGGCAGAAGGAGGACATCGCTCTCGAATGCCAAATGCTTTCTAGA
>JAIPIQ010000212.1 GCA_021734645.1 Fidelibacterota bacterium
AAAGCCGTCCGCATCACCAGCGGCTCGCCGGAACTGATCCCCCCAATGATTCCGCCACTGTGATTCGTGGCCGTCCCCAGGCGGTCCCCCTTGCGCACCCAAGGATCGTTATGCCGCGAACCGTTCATGCGCGCGCCCGCGAAACCCGCCCCCACCTCGAATCCCTTGGTGGCCGGAATCGAAAGCATGGCCTGGGCCAACAACGCTTCGAGCTTCTCGAATACCGGCTCGCCCCACCCCGCCGGCACACCGGTGCAAACGCACGTCACGATCCCGCCGATCGAATCCTGGCGGTCCCGCGTGGCTTCGATCAGGCGCGTCATCTCCGCCGCCGCCGCCGCATCCGGACAGCGCACCGGCTGGGCATCCACCGCGGCGCGGGTCGGCGGATCGCCCGTATAGTCCGGCGCCACCACCGCGCCCACGGCGCTGACCCAGGCGACAATTCGTACGCCGAACAGGTGCGCCAGCCATTGCTCCGCGATCGCCCCGGCCGCCACCCGGCCAATGGTCTCGCGGGCGCTCGAGCGCCCCCCGCCACTCGACGCCCGCAGGCCGTATTTCATCTGATAGGTGTAGTCCGCATGACTTGGCCGCGGTATGGCGCGGGTGGTCTGATAATCACCGGGACGCTGATCGCGGTTGCGCACCAGCAGGCCGATGGGCGTGCCAAGGGTCAACCCGCCCTCGACGCCCGAGAGAATCGTCACGGCGTCCTGCTCCTCGCGCGGGGTGGTCAGGGCGCTCTGGCCGGGACGGCGGCGGTCCAATTGCGTCTGGATGTCGGCGGCCGTCAGCGGCAGGCGGGCCGGACAGCCGTCCACGATCGCGCCCACGCCCACGCCGTGGGACTCGCCGAAGGTGCTGACCCGGAATAATCTGCCAAAGGTGCTGGACATATGAAACCCGCGCGGCGCGCGTCAACTCCCGGGGCGGGCGGCCAGGCGGGCGACCAGATTGGTGCCGCCGCTCTGGGTGATGGCGACCGTGGCCGTCGCCTCGCCATCGGATACGGAGACTGTCTGGTTGCCGCTCGCGGCCGCGGTATACTCGACGGTGGCGCCGGTCGTGCCATTCAGCGCGCCCAGGCTCGAGCTGGACAGCGACCAGGAATAAGACGTGCCCGCGCCGCCGCTGGCGGTGAAGCTTTGCGTTGCGCCCACGGTGAGCGACAAGGGGCCGGCCGGGGTGATGGTCAGGGAGCCGATGGGCGGATTGGTCGGCGTGGGATCCACGGTCGCCTTGCCATACACCGTGCCGTAAAGCGCGTCTTCGACCCAGGTGCCGCGCATGGTCGCATCCGTGCCGCTGACCTCGATGGTGCCCGACAGCGTCGCCCGCTGACCGGCCGTGGTCGTGCCCTCGAGCGTGATGGACGCCACCGGCGTGGTCCCCTCGGTGACCGAACCGATGCTCCCCCGGTAAACACGGGTGTTGTTGTCAATCGCCTCGAGCCGGTCCCCCGTCTGGCGCAGATCAAACTGTGATATCGGCGCGCCCGAGCTGCCCGTCACCACCAACCCGCCGCTGTTCGGATTCCGGTAAATCCCCGCCACATTGAGATTCACCTGGCGCACCGCCGACTCCGCCGAGTCAATCTCGCACCCCACCAGCAAACCCACGGCCAGCAGACCGCATAAACTGACGCCCAATACCCAACCCTGCCGCCGGTTCCTGTTTTTCATCCGTTTTCCTCGTTGCGCATCTTGCGCTCAACCCCCACTCTAGGCCAACTCCACCCCCGAAGCAACCCAAACCAGACACCCCGGAAAAATCAGGGTGGCGGACCAGGAAAGATACCGACGTGAGATTGTGCAGTGCTCTGTAATCAGTCGGGCCTGAGATCGTGCGGCGTCCGCCGCACGATCTGTTTTTTCGGGGGTGAGAGAACTCGATGCATTGGGGAGCCGGAAGGGGTGTCCCCCAATCTTTGTCGTGAGCCTTGTCGTGAGCTTTGTCGGTGCGGTAATGCTTTTCTCGCGGAGGAAGGAATATTCCGACCCAACCGCTTCCGGGCGCAGGACACGAGAGTTACCATCGCAAATCCTAATCGCACTCGTCTCATCGCATATCCCGGCGGAGCCTCCTTCGGTCTTCGCTGCGGCATGCCGGCTGGGTCTGCGAGCCGGAGAGTGCGTTCAAGAATGCTGACTGAGGCGGGTGAATTGTTCGTGCCATGCCAGGCGCAGCGGGACCAGATCGTTGCGCTGTTGTTGGCCTACGCTCCGCTCCGCGGGGGATCGGAGATGGAGAGAGTGCGATTAGGATGGGGGGGGCCGCATAGCGTTGTATTTCAAGATATACAGCCAAGGAGGCCCAGAACCCCTGCGATCACTGCATGATCTCATGCCGGTAACTATCCTGTCCTGGCCCCCGCTTCCGCTTTTCCCGCTTCCCGGTTGACTTCGGGGCCAGAAACGGCGATGCTTGATCCAGCCATGAACGCGCGCCCGGCGCTCCGTTTTCCTGCCCGTGTCCGCATGCGGAGGGGGGCAACGTGCGGCGAAGGGCCGCCAACGAAAGAGAGCCGCGATGAAACGCACGAAGATAGTTTGCACGATCGGTCCGGCGTCCAATCGGCGCGAGATCCTGCTGGCGCTGGTGCAGGCGGGGATGAATGTGGCACGGCTGAATTTTTCGCACGGGACGCATGAGGAGCACGGGGTGGTGATTCGTTTGCTGCGCGAGATTTCGGCGGAGATGAATCAGCCGGTGGCGATCCTGCAGGATATTGCGGGGCCAAAGATCCGGGTGGGCAAGATGGCGAATGGGCCGGTGCCGCTGGAGGCCGGGCAGCCGTTCACGATCACCAGCCGGGATGTGCCGGGCGACAAAACCCAGGTGTCGGTGAATTTCAAGCAACTCCCGGTTCTGGTACAACCGGGCGACCGGCTACTGCTCTCCGACGGGATGCTGGAAATGAAGGTACAGCGCGTGATGGACCAGGACATCCTGTGCCGGGTGATTGTCGGCGGGGCGCTGAACGCGCACAAGGGGATCAACCTGCCAACCCGCTCCACGGGCATTCCCATCCTGACGGAAAAGGACTATGCCGACCTGGAGTACGGCATCGCGCAGGATGTGGATTACATCGCGCTTTCGTTTGTGCGCAGTCTGGACGACATCATGACGGTGCGCCGCGTGCTGGACCGGCACGCCAAAGACATTCCGGTGATTGCCAAAATCGAAAAACCGGAGGCGCTCGAACATATGGACGAAATCCTGCCGGCGGTGGACGGCCTGATGGTGGCGCGAGGCGACCTGGGCGTCGAGCTGCCCTTCGAGCAGGTTCCGCTGATCCAGAAACAGCTCATTGAAATGGCGAACGCAGCCTCCAAGCCGGTGATCACCGCGACCCAGATGCTCGAATCAATGGTGACGAATCCGCGGCCCACGCGCGCGGAAGTCAATGATGTGGCCAATGCCATCCTGGACGGGACCGATGCGGTGATGCTTTCCGAAGAAAGCGCGCTGGGACGTTATCCCGTGCAGGCGGTCGAGGCGATGGCGCGAATCGCGGCGGACGTCGAAAAGCAACTCCCCTTCAAGAGCCGGCTGCCGGGGGATGCCGCCCCGGCGGCGGATGCGGTGGCCCTCGCCGTGGCCCAGGCGGCCTGCCACATCGCGCAGCGCCTGGATGTGGCAGCGATTATCGCCACAACCACAACCGGTCTGACGGCGCGCCAAATGGCGCGCTTTCGCCCGCCCAAGCCGATTCTTGCGCCCACCCCGCGGGAGAGCACCTATCGCCGCCTCGCCCTGGTGTGGGGCGTGACGCCGCTGCTGATCCCCCCGGCCAAAATGACCGACCAGGTGATCGAAACCGCCTTCCGCGCCGCCGTGGCGCACGGGCTGCTCGAACGCGGGCAGCGGGCCGTGATCTCAGCCGGCGTGCCGGTCACCAAGCCCGGACAAACCAATTTCCTCGCCGTCCTCGAAGCCGGGCGCGATTACGGCCCGCGCTACGGCTGAGCGGACAGCCCCGAGGGGCGGCGGCCTGCTACCCGCGACCAATGCGAGGAACAGGTGGCCCAGAAGCGACTGCCCGTGAAAGTGCAACCTGGCCAGAGAGGGATGATAGACCCCCGACAACCGAAGGCCCGGGCAAATAGTTGGGCGCCCGTGCTCAGTTTGGCCCCCGACACACTGTCGTCTCGATGGCGTTCATCATGTGCCTTTATTGTTGGGCGCCAAAGAATTGAATGGCCTGGGCGACCGGAGCAGCGATGCTCGCCCATTGCTGTGGCGTTAAGTCAAGATTGTCGCCCTTTGGGACTTCCGGCATGTTCGCTTGAACGAAAGTATGAAGGTCAACGGTGTAGACCCCGTGGACGTCCATGAGCTCCTGGGCGGCGGCGTTGTACGCGGTTTCAGCGCCGACCCGGTAGGCGGGATCGCCGGTCGGTAGCGGCGGGATGTTTGTCCAGTAGAGCTTGGCGCCGGTGGTTCTCAAGTGTGCCAGCACCTGTTCGAGATTGGCTTTGAATTCATCCAGCCCTACGGCGGGACATCCGTCCGGCCCGAGCTTGAGGTCTTCGAGACCCAAGCCAAAGAGGACGACGCTATACCCATCCGTGGCCTGGCGGCGGACTGCCTCGAGCGCTTCGCGCGTGGTGCCCAGCGACTTGGCCGGACCGCTGACTTCATGGGTGTCCCAGAGGCTATGCGCCACATATGGCAGCGTCCTGGCAGTCAGGAAATCACCGATCATCAGGGTGGGCGCCCGGCGCGGGACATCCGCCGGATCGCCTTCATCCCGACGATGTGCGGGAATGCCGTAGTGGCGCCGCCGGGTCGCCGCAACCCGGCGGTAGTGCGCCGCGAATCGCGCCAACTGATCGGCCCGGGCGCCCGGGTCGAAGGTCGCTGTCTCGGCCGCAAACCGATTCGGGCCGCCCAAGGCACAGCCGAGATTGGTCAGCAGTTGCGTCAGAACGCGGCGCGGCTTTTCGCCCGGCGCGAGCCAATCAAGCTGGCAGAAAACAACCGCGCCTTTGCCGTGGCGAACCTTGAGCATAACGGGGTCGCGGTTCACAAACCAGTCAGCCCGTTGCTGATCCCTGGGCGCGTGAGTATATTCACCGCCCCACTTCGGCTTGCGCCAGTCGATCCGCCAATTGCTGACGAGGATGCTGTAGTCAGCATGGGCCCGCACCGGGTCCATGCCCCGCAGTTCGATGCCCTGCTGAAACATGTCGCGGCCATCCCAGGCCAGATCGCGGTTGACCCAGCCGGCGATAACCGGGTCGTAGTTGGGCTCGAAGGGCTGGGGAATCATCACCCCCTCATAGTACTCCGCCGGGATCGGCGGCGTATCCCGCTTGGTCCAACTGACGGCCGCCTTGACACAATGCCGCCGCTCGCCCAGATAGGG